>JAAYBT010000218.1 GCA_012730015.1 Clostridiaceae bacterium | reverse complement strand
ATGTACCCGAAGTTCGGTTTTTGGTCGGAGTGACAGGACTTGAACCTGCGGCATCTTGGTCCCAAACCAAGCGCGCTACCAACTGCGCTACACCCCGATATCTGAATCGCTTTGTACTATTCAATTATAGCATATATCATATAGCATATCTTTGATGCGTAGATACATTATAAACACTTTTGCCTTTTCTGGCAATAGCAAAAATATTTACTTCTAAAAAACTATGCAGTCGGACTATAGCTTGCTTCCGTAAAGCAAAAGTAAAATATTCAGCAGCATTTACCATTTTGTAAACAAACTGAAACACTATAATAACTTGATAGCTCCCCCCCGCTATTCTATAATAATAATAAGAGACAAGGGTTACAAGTGAAAAAGTTCTCAACGTTAGCACATTATGGGCTCGCGTACAAAAGCAGCTCAGCAGGGATCACTAGTTGAGCTACATGAATAGTAAGCCTGAGTATGGGAGAGTTTAGTATTAGGAAAATATTGGGACAAACAAGGAAGGCCATCCAGGATTATGACATGATACAGGAAGGCGATCGCATTGCTCTCGGAGTCTCTGGCGGTAAGGATTCTCTGACTCTGTTGATTGCGCTGAGAAGATTGATGGACTTCTTCCCGCTTAAATTCGAGCTAAAGGCAGTAACACTTGCAATGGGCATTGGCGAGCCGGATTTCAGCCCTGTGGCGAGGCTTTGCGAGAGTATTGGTGTAGAGTACATAGTTGAAGATACGAATATTGGCAAAATTGTTTTTGAAGCCAGGCAAGAGAATAATCCCTGTTCGCTATGTGCCAATCTCAGACGGGGAGCCCTTAACAATACTGCATTGAGGCTCGGATGCAACAAGGTTGCCCTGGCGCACAACAGCGATGATGTAGTAGAGACTCTGCTCCTGAGCACGTTTTATGAAGGCCGCATCCACTCCTTTTCTCCGGTCACATATCTGGACAAAAAGGATATCACAGTCATTAGGCCTCTCATATATGTTGAAGAGAAGCAGATAAAAGCATTTATCAAAGATCAGAACCTGCAGGTAGTTCAAAATCCCTGTACGGCCAACGGTAATACAAAACGAGAGTATATCAAGGATCTGATCGTGCATCTTTCGGCCGACAACAGGGATGTTAAAAACACTATATTCGGCGCCATCAAGCGTTCAGGACTCGATGGGTGGCACGAATCACGGAGGTAAAAATGTTTAACAAAAGAAGAAGAAGTAAGATCCTTGCTGCCGTCATGAGCGCAGCATTCACATTAATGTCGGTCACAGCAATGAATGTATATGCAGCCGACCCGGATCTCATCTATGAAAAAATTGATAAGCAGACAATCACTCAGGGAGTAACCGTTGAAAACATAGTCAGGTTTACTGCCAATGGCTGGTACAACTTCTATGTGACAAAAATTGACTTGAACAACAAGCACTTAAGCATCGATACTCTTACTAACACTGACTCTGTAGGAAGGACTGCCTCAACAAAAAAGATGGCACAGCAAAGAGGAGCCGTCGCGGCGGTAAACGCCAGCTTTTTTACCTCAACCGGCAGTGGAAATGGTTTCCCCGTAGGAGCTATAGTGCAATCCTCGGATATACTGTGTGCATCCAACAGCTTCAATCGCTACAATGACTCAATCGCATCCTTTTCCATCAACGATATGAATGAAGTCATCCAAAACTATTGGAAGGTCAGTATGAACCTGTCCTCAAAGTACGGAATAAAGCTGGATGTAGAGCAATATAACATGGGAAACAAAAATTACTACGATAAGCTCAATGTGTTCGACAGTAAGTGGGGTAAGACGGCGGTTGGTTCGACAGAAGCCATGCCGGATATCTTCCAGATGGTTGTGGAAGACGGTAAGGTTACACAATTCATAAAGGACGGCCCTGCCGCAGCGATACCGGAAAACGGCTTTGTCGTGGTAACTCGCACGGAAGGCGCCCAAATGCTTCAGAAAAACTTTTGGGAAGGTGACCGCGTTAACTTTAATATTAGCACGACACCGGATTGGAATAATCTGAAAATGTCTATTTCAGGCAGCTCAATGCTGGTTAAGGATGGCGTCATTCCCGAGACCTTTTCCTTTACGCCAGCCGATATTATGGTTAAAAGCCCTAAAACAGCTGTAGGCAGTTCAAAAGACGGGAAAACAATTTTCTTCGTAACTGTAGACGGCAGGCAGACGGCCAGCATCGGACTGACGCTTAAGGATATGGCGCTGTTCATGAAGAGTATAGGAGCCTACAATGCTAACAACATGGATGGAGGCGGCTCTACAACAATGGTGGCACGTCCCCTTGGCAGCACAGAGGTTCAGGTGATGAACAGACCCTCTGATGGCAGCGTCAGAAATGTAGCGGTAGGAGTTGGCGTGTTTACATCTGCTCCCGAGGCGCCTCTTGCCGGATTGATCGTCGAAGCATCGGATCGGTATATTTTCACAAACGCGACCAGAGCTTTTACAGTGAAAGGATATGATAAATATAACAATCCTTTAAAGGTTGACCCTTCCCAGGTAAAGTGGAGCGTTTCCGGGGTTAAGGGCGAATTCAACGGCAATATATTCAAGCCCGCTACCTTTGGAGAGGGCAAAATTACAGCAAAAATAGGCGATGTGTCCGGGTCGATGAATATAAGCGTCTTGTCCAAGCCCGCATCTATCGTGCTTAGCGACAGCAGTGTTAAGCTGGCGGTTGGCAAATCGAAGTCCTTTAAAATAAAGGGTGTCAATCCGAGAGGATACACTGCATCAATAGAACCGGCAGATTTGGAATGGACGGTCAGCAGCGATGTGGGTACCTTCAAGGATGGTGTGTTTACAGCAACGACCAGAGGCGCAGCCTACATTGACGCTTCCTTCGGCGATGTGCATGCTTACTGTCCAGTCTACGTCTCGACAGTTGTGACGACAGTTGCAGATGGCTTTGAAAAGAGCAATGCCAGCTTCCTATCATATCCTGAAACTGTCCAGGGTGCATACAAGCTTTCGAGCAAGCAAAAGTTTTCCGGCAAGTATTCCGGAGAGCTGTATTATGATTTCACCACGAATACAGATGTTACCCGGGCTGCATATATGGTGCTCAATGACGGAGGGGCTGTGCTGGATAAGGATACCACAAGAATTGGGCTTCAGGTTTATAACGACCACGAGAATCCTGGATGGCTCCGTGCTGAAATATACGATGCGGACGGCAAGCAGCAGGTCGTTGATCTTAGTAAAACGCTTGACTGGATCGGCTGGAAATACCTGGATGCATCTGTAGAAAGCATAAAAAAGCCAGCCAGGCTGACACGCATTTATCAGGTTCTGGTCAATCCCGTGGGTGGCGAGCAATTGTCAGATGCAGGCTATCTATACTTTGACGATCTAACCTTGACCGGCAATGGATTCCCCTCTGCGGACAACCTGGAGATGCCTGAAAACACACCCTTTGTAGATGATTCGAATACAGAGGTCAGAATCAGCAAGGTTACTGAAGATAGCTTCCGCTTCGGAGTAATGGGTCAATCCCGCGGACCTGAAAATGATGTAGAGGCCAATCTGGTGAGCCTGTTCGGAAATAAGGTGACAAGGTGGCTGGAGCTCGGCGGTGTAGTAGGCAGCGGCTCACATGAAGCGATAACTAGTCTGATTAATAAAAAACCTGCTGTGGCAACCCACACTGTTGATCTTGAGAGCACAGAAGCAGCGGATTACAAGTACTCTGTTACGGACCTTAAGAACAGCAGGTTCATTAAGCTGGATACCCGAAAGAATGGATTGAGGCTGAGTGATTCAACACAGTGGCACCAATTCCTCAATGATCTGGATACCTTTAACGGACAAAACCTGTTCATTTTTATGGAGAAATCTCCAGAGACCTTTACAGACAAGCTGGAGCTGGAATTATTCAAAAAAACGATTTCAAACTATCGTCTGGACACTCTTCGTAACGTTTGGGTGTTCTACAAGGGCAGTAAAAATGAAAGCCATATGGAGAACGGCATAAAGTATCTTGAAACTGCCGGCTATGAAGCTGAAGGGCTTGAGCCTGGCAATACAAAGGCTGCACAGTACATACTGGTGACGGTCAAGGGTAACGTGGTAACCTATGTGTATAAGCCAATAGACTCTTGAATAATTGTTTTGAAACAGAGATAATGGGATTAGGTAAATATAGCAACATAAACAGTCACAGGAGGGTACTTTTATGCCATCAGAGATACTTTTTTCATCGGTAGAATATGAGAAATATGATTCAGACCTGACACTGCCGGCAAAATTCGAGCGCTTGATAGACCAAATGAACCTGCAGGATACTGTCAAGGGGAAATGGACAGCCATAAAGATGCACCTTGGTAGGTATATTGGCTACACGACTATCCCTCCCCTGTTCGTGAAAATATTGGTAGATAAGCTGAAGGGCTATGGTGCTAAAGTATACATAACCGATCAGATAGTTTCCGAAGCAGCTCCCCGCGGATACAGCTCTGAATACCTTGGTTGCCCGATAGTCGGGACCTGCGGCGTAACAGGTAAGTATTTTTATGAAAAGCAGGTTGATTTCAAGAGCTTTAAAAATGTTGATGTGGCGGGAAATATCTACGATGCGGATGTAATGATAGACCTCTCCCATGTTAAAGGCCATGGCGTATGCGGCTATGGCGGTGCGTGCAAGAATATAGCAATGGGCTGCGTCACCGACAGAACAAGACAGCAGATACATGGTCTCGAGGGAGGTATAGAATGGGATGAGGATTTGTGTACTCATTGTGAGCTATGTGTAAACAGCTGTAACCATTATGCCAACAGATTCAACGAGGAAGGCAAGTATCAGGTAAACTATCATCACTGCACTCTTTGCCAGCACTGCGTAAAGGTATGTCCCGTATCTGCTATGAAAATGCAGGCAAATCAGTACGAGGACTTTCAGAAGGGAATGGCCTTGTGTACCAGCGAGGTGCTAAAAGAGTTTAAGCCCGGCCATGTCTTTTATATCAACTTCTTAATCAATATTACTGCGCTTTGCGACTGCTGGGGTCTTTCCACCCCTTCGCTGGTGCCCGATATAGGTGTTATGGCTTCAACTGACATTGTAGCAATTGAGAAGGCATCTCTTGATGCAATCAAGATAGAGAACCTGCTCCTAAACGGAGTTCCTAAGAACCATGAGATGGGCAATCATGGCCACCTTTTCGAAAGGCTCCATGGTAAAAATCCATTTGTCCAATTGGAGGAGCTGGAAAAGCTAAACCTGGGATCTATGGAGTATGTGATTCGGGAAATAGACTGACAAAGGGAAGCAGGCCCTTTAGTGTCTCTATATCAGATGGCTCCAGACAAGCCTGTGCGGACTCTATGAGTTCATCCAGTTCACTGTAGGTGATGCCGTCCCGGGAAATATCTACTATTCTGTTAACCTCATCCCGGCCCATTTTTGACAGGATAGCCATGGCTTTAAGCTTATCTGTTGAGCTTAACTGATGTATAAAAGAAATTTCTTCAGGTAGAACAGCATAATATGAGGAGGCATCTGCTTCCTCATTTTTGTGCCCTTCATCTCCTACTCCCACCCTTGCACTTCCTACTCCTTCTCTTCCCTGCCCCTCTCCGGACTCAGTTGAGGATTGCTGAAGTGATTGCTTGTCGTCCATAGCTGCCGACGATTGGCCAAGCGTCACCATGTCCGAAGAAGCAAGCGGCGATTCGGATAATGTCACCATGTCCAATGGATCCGATAGCTTTGCTTGTTCTCTTACTTTAAGACTGGACAATAGTCCCTGAATTTGCGATAAGCTAACAATGTTGATGTCAAAAATGATGTGCATCACAGCCAAATTAATCATAAACATTATTGCAAAAATAATTGCCGACAGCTTTAGGAAACTTAACCTTTTTCTCATAATAATACCTGCAAATCTATTTACAGATATTATTGGCAAACTGTGCAGGATTGTATGCATGAAATATTTCAACTCTTTACTTCCACATGGTATCTTGTAGCGGAGCTTTTATACGGAAAAAAAATACTTCACAGATTTGTTACAAAAACGTAATATACATTATTGGCAAAACATGCTACAATAGAGATGCCACAGCCAATAATACTAATTTTTCATTTTTGTTCCTCCTTTTAATATAGACTATGGCTGATTTTATATTATTTTGATAAAGCACTTAACATTTATCGGTATTATTTATAAATATTTATCAGGTGCTTTATTTTTTTGCCCATTTCTCATGTTACAATTTCATGTTTCAATTTAATGTTATTGATTTGACAAGCCTTATTGAGTATAATAGTTTGGTGACACTAAAAGTGTTTACAAAGTTTATTCTTTGGCTGTGCTAGATGGGGATGTAGCGGCACCCTGTACCTGCAATCCGCTATAGCAGGATTGAATTCCTGTTCGAGGCTTATTTTTGTGGGGCCTGCCCCATACAAGTGGCGATGATAGTTGGGTCTTGCGCAACGGAATCCTGTGAACCCCGCCAGGTCCGGAAGGAAGCAACGGTAAGCAGTCACTTTCGTGTGCCGCAGGGTTGCCTGATTAGAGTTAACTATATGGGTAACGCTTGTAGGTGTAAGTCGACAACAGGTGCACAGCCAATTAATTTTCATCAGGCATTAATTATACGCGTATTCATTTAAGAGGCAGAGTGTTTGCCTTTTAATTTTATTGGCTTTTTTTTAGGCTCCCCTTTTGTTATACTAAAGTTCAGAACACAGTTGTGCTGATGACATTAGAGTTAAGAACACAGGAAAGGCTGATGGTAATATGTCATATATCGCTTTATACAGGCAATGGCGTCCCACTCGCTTTGAGGATGTAGTCGAACAGGAGCATGTTGTTAAGACCCTTCGCTACAGCGTTGATACTCAGAGAGTCGCCCATGCATATCTGTTTTGTGGTACGAGGGGTACCGGCAAAACAACAATGGCTCATATCCTCTCAAGGGCTGTCAATTGCCTGAATCCGTCCAAGGGAGAGCCCTGCAACGAGTGCGAAATATGCCATGAAATTCTTGATGGCAGCTGTGTAGATGTCCTGGAGATTGATGCAGCCTCTAATAACAGTGTTGATAATGTTCGGTCAATCCGGGATGAGGTCATGTATACTCCCACAAAGGCAAAACGGAAGGTCTATATTATAGATGAGGTCCACATGCTTTCCACAGGAGCCTTCAATGCCCTGCTAAAGACCCTGGAAGAGCCACCGGAGCATGTCATGTTTATTCTGGCGACAACAGAACCTCACAAGCTACCAGCCACCATACTTTCACGATGCCAGCGCTTTGACTTTCGCAGGATTTCACACGACAGCATAGTGAAGCAGCTTATAAGAATTGCTTCATCAGGAGATATAGCCCTTAGTGAAAATGCCGCCGGCTTGATAGCGCGCATGTCGGACGGTGCTATGCGTGATGCCATTAGCCTTTTGGATCAGTGTATCTCGATCGGCAGTAAAAGCATAGAATACGATGACATACTTTCAGTAGTCGGCATTGTGAATGATGCTTTTATGACAGATTTTACATCGGCTATGCTGGATAAAAGGGTTGCGGCAATACTTGAAAATGTGAGCAAGCTGGTAGCAGACGGCCGCGATATTGCGCACTTCGTATCAGATTTAGTTTTATATTATAGGAATTTGCTTATATGCAAATCAACCAAGGGTAACTGCGCTAACCTCATAGAAGTGCCGACAGAGGTTCTTGAAACGCTGAAGGCACAATCGAGTAAAATATCCCTGGACGAAATTGCTTATCAGGTGAAGGAGCTTTCTGCCCTGGAATACAATCTTAAGTGGGCTACAAATCAGAGGGTTCTTCTGGAAGTAACGCTGATAAAGCTGTGCGGCTCTGCAAATAGCTATGATCCCAGCATTGAAGACAGGCTGACGGCATTGGAGGAGAGGCTGCAAAGCGGAAGCTTTCCTATATGCTCCTCGTCGGTTTCTTCTGCTAGCGGCTTTTACGACCCTAACCCTTTGGCTCCTGCTGCCAACACTGCCGACTCTATCGACTTGGTTTATAAGGACAAGGCAACTAACCTGCCCACAATTGATGCAACTGACACAGCTGACGCAGGTGGCGCAGATGAAGCAAGCGAAGCGTCCACAGATAATGTAGCTGACGCGGATGGCGCAGACGGAGCAAGCGAAGCGTCCACAGATAATGCAGCTGACGCAGGTGGTATAGATGGAGCAAGCGAAGCGTCCGCAGATAATGCCCCCGGTATGGGCGAGGCAGCTCCTGCGGGCACACCCGAATATGAGCCCTGGCCCAATATCATGAGCCATCTTAGAGGTATGGGCAAAATGACTATATACTCTTACCTCATAAACGTAAAAGCAATACAGCCCGATGAAAACACAATCGGCCTGGTCATTAAGGAGAGCCCCATAAGGTCTAAGATTTCAATGTTGGAGCACATCAGAATAATTGAGGAAGCGGCACTGAAAGTAACAGGTCGTCAAATGAAAATCAAAATACTGGATGAGGATGTCATTGCAGGCTCCTCTTCAAAGGCAAAGCCTTCTAAAAACAGCGAAGTCCTAAAAAAGGCACGAAGCATTGCAGAGAAAGCAGGCCTTCCCCTTGAAATAATTGATGATTGAAAATAGAGGTTGTGTGAAATAATTCGGTTAAGTATAATACATTTATAACATGTAATATTAATGGATTAGGAGGAAATGAAATGGCAAGAGGTGGATTCCCCGGTTTTGGCGGTGGCGGCGGCAACATGAATAATCTCATGAAGCAGGCACAAAAAATGCAGAAGGACATGGAGAAGTTACAAGCCGAGCTCGAAGAGAAAGAAGTTGAGACTACTGCCGGCGGCGGTGCGATTAAGGTAGTTGCCAGTGGGAAGAAGGAGATTAAAGAAATTATTATAGACCGTGATGTAGTAGATCCTGATGATGTAGAAATGCTCCAGGACCTAGTGTTAGCCGCTGTAAACGAGGCGCTTCGAATGGCTGACGAGATGGTCAACAGCGAAATGTCCAAAATAACCGGCGGCATGGGCGGACTTGGTGGGTTGTTCTAATATGAGCTACTTTTATGCTCCTCCCGTTGCAAAACTAATTGAAGAATTTGAAAAGCTTCCGGGTATCGGCCACAAGACCGCTCAGAGGCTTGCTTTTCATGTGCTTAATTTGTCCACTGAAAAGGCAGACGCCCTGGCAAGCGCTATTCGGGATGCCAAGCTGAAAACCAGCTACTGCTCTATTTGCAGTAATCTTACCGAATCAGACCCCTGCAGCGTATGTCGTGATGTAAAGCGGGATCAAAGCACTATTTGTGTCGTTGAAGATCCCAGAGATGTAGTTGCCCTTGAAAGAGTGCGGGAATTCAAGGGTGTTTACCACGTTCTGCACGGCGCTATTTCGCCCATGGAGGGGATAGGCCCCGAAGACATAAAAATAAAGGAACTGATTAAAAGAGTACGTGACGCGGACATACGCGAGGTAATTCTTGCCACCAACCCCAACGTTGAGGGTGAAGCCACCGCCATGTACATATCAAAGCTGTTAAAGCCTGCAGGCATAAAAACTACACGTATCGCTCACGGCATACCCGTCGGAGGCGATTTAGAGTACGCCGATGAGGTAACGCTTGCAAAGGCAATGGAAGGACGGCGCGAAATCTAGAGTATAATCGAATTTGAAACCTGTTGATTCTCTGATATGTCAGAAAATCGGCGGGTTTTTTTATATGAAAAATAATTTTTACTTTTTTTAAGACATTAATCAGGAAACAACGTACAATTAATTGTGAACCTTAATATTTTTAATTAATATATTAATATTTTTAAGGTTTATTAGAAAATATATTGACATGACTGCATAACAATAATAGTATATATTATGGAAGTACAAAAATTAGCATTCATAAATAGATTTTTCTCCATAATATATATTTTATATAGATAGAAGGTGTATCAAATGGCAAGAGAAGCACTAGGAAAGTGCCCCATATGCGGGCAGGACACACAAGTTACGACGATTTACTGTAATGATTGCGGAACAAAAATCGAAGGGCATTTTAGTCTTTGCAGATTCTGCAGGCTAACAGAAGAGCAGAAGCAGTTTATTGAAACATTTGTTATGTGCAGGGGCAATATAAAGGAGGTGGAGAAGAGGCTCGGTATCTCATACCCTACTGTGAGAAACAGGCTGGAGGATGCGGCAAACGCATTGAGTCTTGACCAGTACGGCGGGTTTGTGGAGGATGAGATGAGCGAACGCAGGACAGAAATACTCGATCAGCTTGACAACGGGGCAATTTCAGTGGAAGACGCATTGAATATGCTCAACAACAAAAACTAAACCAATATATTTATTATTTCAGGAGGTATATACAATGTCAGTTAGTGAAGAAAGAATGATGATACTAAAGATGCTGCAGGAAGGAAAGATTAACAGCGACGAAGCCGCTAAGCTCCTTGAAGCATTGGAAGGAAACACGAAACAGAATGCAGGATGCGGTTCGCATTTCGAGGGCTTCAAGTCATCGAAAGCCGCCCAACACAATTACTACGATGAAGTAGCAAAGGTAAGAGAGAGAATAAACAGCTTTAGGCAGGACCTGTCCAAGAACTACAATCAAAAGGACTTCGACAAAATGGTCGATGAATTCAGCGAGAAGGCTGAAAAGTTTGGTAAGAGTGTTCAGACCGCAGCTTTTGGAGTTGCCGATAAGGTTGTAGACTTTGTTGGAAGCATAGTTGATACGGGCGCATTCAATATTTTCGGAAGCTGTGTAACTGTTGAGAAAGTCTACGAGGCTGTTGCTGTTGAAGGTACAAATATTTATTTACAGGCAACAAACGGCCCTATTACAGTCAAGAAGCACAATGAAGACAGAATACTTATAAATGCCAAAATCCGTACGCCGCAAGCCGAAGCCGAAAACGCTATTGCCTTTACAGATGAGAATGGCACAGTCTCGGTGAAGCTGTCCAAGCCGGACACCTACAATCTGAGTGTTTCATATGATGTATTTGTTCCTGCAGTCAAGTTCAACAAGCTGACTCTGGAAACAAAGAACAGCAAGATATATGTTGAAGACACACTTTCTTCTGAGTTCGTCAGCATAACAAAGAATGGGGCTATTGATCTGGCAGGCGTAAACAGTGACAAGGTTACCGTTGACACAAAGAACGCCAAGGTCATTGCTACTTACTTGATTGGTAAGGATATCAACATCAGCACAAAGAATGCCGCTATCGACATCAAGAACCTGAAGGCTGAGAAGCTAGATGCATCAACAATTAATGGGAAGATCACCCTCGAGAATCTGCAGAATCTTGAGAACGTTACTAATGCCGAGCTTATCCTCAGGACCAAGAATGCTGATATCAAAGCCAACATGAATGACTCCGAGGATACGGGCTACAAGGTATTGGCCAGAACATCCAACGGCGGCATCAATCTGTTAATTCCGAATCTCTTGTATCGCAGTGCGCCCAAGGTTGAGGGAGCCACTCGGATGTCAGAAGCGGAGACCGAGAATTATGCCAGCGCCGCACAGAAGGTTAATATAGTAGTTGAGACACAAAACGGCTACATTGAAGTAATAAAGTAAGGCATTTTGCTGAAAATCTCTGTGTTTTAAATAGACACAGAGATTTTTTTTAGCGAGGTATGCGCTAAAGTACACACTTGTTTTTCCATATCCTATCGCAACTCTTTTAACATGCTACCCATCGGGTCGTCCTCCGTCATCATGTATCGTTGGAAGGCGCTGTATTTCCCTAACACGTCACGGAGCGCCTCTGGCATGTCCGCGCCGTCGTGGTACACATTGCTTTCATCCAGATACATCTCAGTTCTGCTGGCAAAGTGAAAAGAATTGGCGTATACGTCGTCTAAAAAGTGATAGTACAGCGGTTTGGGGAAATCTAGATAGTTGAGCAATAGGTTCCCCATAAAATTCTCGCCGATTGCTTCTACATACCCGATTTCTTCTTTAAAATTAGACCAGATAAGAAACTGCGTCGTCAACAGCGTGGGAAGATCCTCCGGCCGACGATTGCCTTGTGCGGGTATCGTGCCGGCGTACCTGTGCAGGGCAAAATCCGAGCCGATGTTCGGCTGATGGTCACCGAAAAACAGCAGCACCGTGGGCGTATCGGAGTTTTCCAAATACTCCGTCAGCCTGGCCAACTGCTGATCCGCATGGTGCAGGCCGTGGACATAGGCTTCCACACCGCCTTTAAGCGTCTCGTTCATGTCCTCATTCAAAACCTTGATGTCGGTTTCCGGGTACTTATCCTTCGTATACGGCTGGTGATTCTCCATAGAGATGGCAAACACAAACTGCGGCCCGTCCTCTTCCAGCGCCTTGATGATCTCGTCCGTGAGCGTCGCGTCGCTCACATAGGGTCCGTCATAGACAGGGTCGATCAAGTCCTCAACCCCGACCCACGCATCAAAGCCAAAATGCGGATACACCTGATCTCGAACGAAAAATGTGCGCTGGTGCGTGTGCACCGCTCTTGTGTGATAGCCAAGCTCCTTAAAAACATGCGCGATGGTATAAGTCTCATTTTGCTTCTGTCCCAATAATTGATAAAGAGTACCCAGCGATTGATACACCTTGTCCTGGGACTCAATCAAGCGAATCAGATAGCCCGTGATTGCCTCAAACTCCACGTCGCAGGTGCCGCCGCCGTAAGTGACAGACATAATATTTCCGTGCAGGCTTTCTTCGCTGAGGCGTTTGAAGTTTGGAATAGGATCTTCCGAAAACGATAGAGGGAGTGCGGTAATATCCCAAAAAGACTCCGAAAGCAGCATAATAACGTTAGGCTGCACTTCCGGCTGTCTGGCTTTAGTCGAGAGTATGTCCTGTTCATCCCGCTCGGCCGCAGGGTCTACCACAGGGGGTATGATGCTGTCGCGGGGAGGGCCGATAAAAAACGATGCGACGACACCAGGTTCTCCTCCGGCAGCAGAGAAGATGTCCGGCCAGAAGAGGAAGCAGGCTGCAATCACCAGCGCCGCAAGCAAAGATATGATCCTGCCACGCCAACCGGCGCGTAGCTTTAGGAAAAACAGCCCGGCGCCGATAACAGCGGCCGACAGCAGAGAAATCACCATGAACCTTGTGACAACGATGTTACTGCCGTCCACCACGCCCATAATCCACCGCGCCACGACCAGTTCGCTGAGATACAAGGGGTCACCCCGAGCCGCCAGCTTAAAGAAACTCACACAGGAGAAGGCAAATGCCACAACAAACGCGAAAACAAAGGCAAAGCCCAACCTGCCCGTCACGGCTAGGAAAAGAGTCAGCAGCATGAGCGCAGAGGCTACGCTGAATAGGAAAAATCCCAAGCTGACGTTGATGTGAAAACTGCGGCTGTAGATCATTTCCATGATATAGGCCAGAAACATTGACAGCAACAGCAAAACACCGGCTATTTTCAGGCCTTGTCCTTGCCGGCCTGCCGGCGGACACATGTTTGTTAGGAATCGGCGCATCATCTATCTCCCCTTATACTAATCAGAGATTAGTATAAATTTCTGTCTGCCCATATAAAAACCCAAACCCGTTCCCAGCAATACAAATGGGGTTTGGGCTCGGATTATCCTGTTTTGGCAGACCGGTTTAACTAATCTGCGATGAAAAGCGTAACGCTTATCATCTGCCGCGTTGTACGCGGTAGTAGACGGAGTCCGAGCAGATGCCGTGTAGTAATTATGTCAAAACCAAATATCTACTATGTCCCGCCTGGCTTTGCGATAGCGGCATAACTTGGCCGCACTTTGATTATATAGCATAGCATAACATTCCCTATCAATCAACATAGATTTCAACTTTGTCTTCCACCCTCTCTGCGGTCAGAAGTCACCGCCGAGGGGCTTTTTATTATAGATTAACAAGACAACAAGGGAGATCTGCGTTATGAAGCCCGGTGCAAGGATTTGCTGCCACTGCCCGCCAACCTTTTGAAGAGCCGCCCCCTCGTTTTACCACTTCAAGCATCGCTTTTGCCGCTGTAGATTTTAGCAGGCAGTTGTGCTATAATCATTTGCGAATATTCATATAAGATTATGAGGTGCATTTATGTTTGACAAGCTTGAAGTCGCGGAAAACAGATACGAGGAAATAAGTCTCAAGCTAAGCGACCCGCAGATTATAGGCGACCAGGAAGAATACACCCGGCTTATGAAGGAGTTTTCCGAGCTTGGTGTTATTGTTGAAAAATATCGCGAGTATAAGAAGGTAAAATCAGATATAACCGAATCCAGAGAGCTTCTTGAAGGCACATTGGAGAAAGACTTCCAGGAGCTGGTGCAGTCGGAGTACGACGAAGCAAGAGAGAAGCTTCTTGTAATAGAGGATGAACTAAAATTATTGCTGATTCCCAAGGACCCAAACGATAACCGCAGCGTCATTGTGGAGATTAGAGGCGGAGCAGGCGGCGAAGAAGCTGCTCTTTTCGCCTCCGATTTGTTCCGCATGTACTCTCGCTACGCGGAGCGACATCACTGGAAGACGGAGATTTTGGATATTAACGATACTGAAATAGGTGGAATCAAGGAAGTTGTTTTCAACATAGAGGCACAGGGCGCATACAGCAGGCTCAAGTACGAAAGCGGTGTACACAGAGTCCAGCGGGTGCCCACAACCGAATCGAGCGGTAGAATCCATACTTCTACCGTTACGGTGGCCGTGCTTCCGGAAGTAGACGAGGTGGATGTGGACATCAACCCTAATGATTTGCAGATAGATACCTACCGTGCATCAGGGGCAGGCGGCCAGCATGTTAATAAGACAGACTCCGCCATCAGGATTACCCACGCACCCACGGGCATCGTCGTTACATGTCAGGATCAGCGCTCTCAGCACAAGAACAAGGACAAGGCAATGAAAATTCTGCGCTCCAAGCTCTATGACATTGCGCAGGAGCAACAGCATTCTCAAATAGCCTCCGCCAGAAAGAGCCAGGTTGGTACAGGCGATCGCAGCGAGCGCATACGGACATATAATTTCCCCCAGGGCCGCATATCGGACCATAGAATAGGTCTAACCCTGTATAAGATAGAAGAAATAATGGACGGCGATCTTGACGAGCTCATAGATGCTCTTTCCACGGCTGACCAGACCGAAAAGCTGGCAAACGCATCCAATGACGAACAATGAGATAATAATAAAATAAGCTCTGCGCGAATACAATGGTAGGGCAGCACATGAACCATTGTCATTTGGGAGGGCTTAAATGAAGGACCTGTTGACGATAACTCTATTGGGACTTATCTCCGGTTTACTGGGAACAGGTATAGGAGGGCTTTCCGTTTTCCTATTCAGAAAGCCCAGTAAACGTATACTGAGTGCTGTTCTGGAGTTCTCCGCCGGCTTAATGACTGCCGTCGTCTGCTTTGAGCTACTACCTGATGCTTTCAATCTCGGAGGCACTGTATATACCTTTGCGGGTATTCTGTCCGGCATAGTAATAATTATTCTAATTGAAAACCTTCTAAAGAGGTCACCCGGATCTTGTGGAGGCTCCGGAAGGAGTCTTCTAAAAACAGGTGTCATGATGGCCATTGCCATATCCCTGCACAACCTTCCAGAGGGATTTGCGGTTGGCTCAGGATTCGAAGCATCCTTCCGCCTTGGTACTACTATTACGATTGCCATGATTATTCACGACATACCCGAAGGTATTGCCATGGCTGTACCAATGCGGGCCGGCGGTTTATCAAGGGGCAAGGCTTTCTTTCTTACTCTCCTATCAGGTGTTCCTATGGGCATAGGAGCATTTTTTGGTGCAGCCCTCGGGAAAATTTCCAACGGCCTTACTGCCGCTTGTCTTGGCTTTGCCGCGGGTGCCATGCTCTACATTGTTTACGGCGAATTGGTGCCGGAATCTAAGCGGCTTTATCTGGGAAGATTATCTTCATTGGCGAATGTAATGGGTGTATTATGTGGTATAATAGTTTCAATATATAATTGACAATAAACCAAAACTACAAGTGAATGCCTTTGAGATGTAAATATTGTGCTGCGGAGCTTAAACCCCTTTACATCTACAAATGCTCAACAAGGGAGAAGCATGCTTTGAAGACAGAAATTATTAAGATAGACACATCTGTGCCGGGTTGGGACAAGCAGCTCGACGACGCAGCACAGTGCTTGAAGTCCGGGGGCCTTGTAGCCTTCCCTACTGAAACAGTATATGGATTGGGCGCAAATGCCCTTGATGAAAAGGCAGTTGAAAAAATATATCTAGCAAAGGGACGTCCTGCCGACAATCCGCTGATTGTTCATGTTGCAGATACACAGGTTATCGGCAGATTGACAAGCAATGTGCCTGAAGCAGCACCAATGCTTATGGATGCCTTTTGGCCTGGGCCTCTCACTCTTGTAATGCCTAAATCGACTTTAGTACCGTCCATCATCACCGGAGGTCTGGATACGGTAGGCATCAGAATGCCCTCCAACCCCATCGCCCTGACCTTAATTAAAAAGGCCGGCATCTCTGTGGCAGCCCCAAGTGCCAATAGCTCTGGCAGACCAAGTCCTACACTTGCCAAGCATGTCATAGAGGACCTTTCCGGCAAGGTCGATTTTATTATTGACGGTGGTAGCACAAGAGTGGGAGTAGAATCGACCGTATTGGACATTACCGTTAATCCGCCGATGATCCTAAGACCCGGAGGCGTCACCATAGAGCAGCTTCACAAGCTTATAACCGGGATTAGAGCTGACAAGTCTCTCTCCTCAGCCCATTTGGAGAATTCTGTCCCGCGATCTCCGGGTATGAAATACCGTCATTACTCTCCAAACGCAACGTTGCTGCTTGTGCAAGGCCCGCCAGAGCTTGTTGCCTCGGAAATAGGGCGACGGGCTGAGCTGTATAACAATGAAGGCTCGCTTGTAGGCATTTTATCTACTGAAGAAACGGCTGCCCTCTACGATTCTTCCCTCTATGCATACTGCAAAATTCTTTCGCTTGGGAGCAGAAAAGAACCGGAAAGCCTCGCTGCAAATCTTTTTAGGTGCCTGAGGGAGTTCGACGAAAAGGGAGTAGACATAATTCTCGCAGAAGCACCTGATATAAGCGGTATCGGACAAGCAGTAATGAATCGGCTTGTCAAAGCTTCGGGTGGAAATATTATCAATTTGTAAGGAGCAGCTATGCAAAAAATACTATTCGTATGCACCGGCAATACCTGCAGAAGCCCAATGGCAGCGGCGCTATTCAACCGTTTCGCGGCGCTTGAGCCCCCTGAATTTGCTTTTACTGCCGCTTCGGCGGGCTTGCATGCATCACCTGGAAATCCAGCCAGCGAGGATGCAATAATGGCCTTGATGGATTATCCCGGATCCAATTTATCCGGGCATATGGCCAGCAGAGTAAGCTGCAAAGATCTTGAAGAGTCTTTTTTAGTGCTTACAATGGAGCAAAGCCATAAAATACAGCTGCTTTCCGCCTGCCCTGACGAGCATCAAAAAGTATTCACCTTGAAAGAATACGTTTATGGAATCTCGGGCGACATATTAGATCCCTTCATGGAAGGATTACCCCAATATCGTCGGTGTGCGGAGGAAATATCACGGGCAGTTGAAAGGCTCATTGAGAAACTAAAAAAAAGCTAATACAGTTTTGACTTTGTCATTTCAATATAATAAAATTGATTAGGAGGAAAAAATAATGTTAGCTATAGCAAGTGATCATGCAGGATATGTTTTGAAATGCGAAGTGATGAAGCATCTAGATGAGAAGGGTATTTCCTACGAAGATTTAGGGACATATGACAGCGAAAAATCTGTAGATTATCCTGACTATGGCCAGCTGGTAGGCGAAGCCGTTGCCAATAGCACCCATGAGCATGGTATTATTATCTGCGGTACAGGCATTGGCATCTCTATAGCCGCCAACAAGGTACCCGGCGTCAGGGCCGCCCTGTGCACTGATACTTATATGGCAAGGATGAGCCGCGAGCACAACGACGCAAACGTGTTGGCACTGGGCGCAAGAGTGATTGGCACAGGCCTTGCTCTTGACATAGTCGATACATGGCTGAACGCCTCATTTTTAGGTGCCCGCCACAAAATAAGGGTTGACAAGTTTAAAAGTATAGAAAATAACTATAAATAAAAATCATAATCGGAGGTGCATGTATGGAAAAGGTTTTTGTGTTCGATCACCCACTTATACAGCACAAAATATCATTGCTGAGGGACAAAAACACCAGCACGAAGGAATTTAGGGAATTAGTATCGGAAATATCAATGCTTATGGGCTATGAAGTAACAAGAAGTATGCCCTTGAAGGAAGTTGAAATAGAAACACCGGTTGCAGTGGCAAAGACAAAAGTTATCTCAGGCAAGAAGCTGGGCATTGTACCAATATTAAGAGCAGGCCTTGGCATGGTGGATGGCATGCTGAATCTGGTACCAATGGCTAAAGTCGGACATATTGGCCTTTACCGCGACCCCGAGACACTGGAGCCTGTGGAATACTACTGCAAGCTTCCGGTAGATGCGGCTGAAAGAGAAATTGTTGTTCTGGATCCAATGCTGGCTACTGGTGGTTCCGCGTCCGCCGCCATACAGTTTATAAAGGATAGAGGCGTTACCAGCATTAAGCTTATGTGCCTGATTGCGGCAAAAGTAGGTATAGCTCGCATAAATAGGGATCACCCGGATGTAGAAATTTATTGTGCAGCAGTGGACGAGCAGCTAAACGACCATGGGTACATAGTGCCTGGGCTTGGTGACGCAGGGGACAGGCTCTTTGGAACAAAGTAGCCGAAGATGAAGTCTATTATTATTGTGTCGGGGGTGTACATGCATGAGACCTACATGGGATGAGTATTTCATGGAAATTGTTGAACTGGTTAAAACGAGATCGACTTGTTTACGGCGACAGGTAGGCGCGCTGATTGTAAAGGACAAGCGTATCCTTTCCACGGGATACAATGGTTCTCCGGTAGGATGCAAGCACTGTGATGAGACGGGATGCCTTCGTGATCAGCTGGGAATACCATCCGGTCAGCGTCATGAGCTTTGCAGAGGTATTCATGCCGAGCAGA
Source organism: Clostridiaceae bacterium (assembly GCA_012730015.1). Classification (GTDB taxonomy): domain Bacteria; phylum Bacillota; class Clostridia; order Acetivibrionales; family DTU013; genus JAAYBT01. Next base: position 7,176 of record JAAYBT010000218.1, on the reverse strand, counting down.
ATGCGCTGGTACAGGCTGCTTATTCAGGAACCAGTGTCAAGGACGGCACTCTTTATGTAACGAATCAGCCCTGCGTCTTATGTGCGAAAATGGCGATAAACGCAGGCATAAAGAAAATTGTTTTTTCGGGCGATTATCCGGATGAACTGGCCATGGAGCTGTTACAGGAATCTGGTGTCAGAGTGGTTAATTATAGGGCGGTGTGAAGCTATTGTCAAATATATATGAATACATTATTACTTTTGCGCTTGCATTTATCGTATCATTTGCATCAACGCCAATCGCAAGAAGGCTTGCGTTTAAAGTCGGCGCAGTGGATGTACCCAAGGATGATCGCAGGATGCATAAGAAGCCCATTGCCTTAATAGGTGGGCTGGCCATAGTAACCGGCTTTATTGTGTCCTTGCTTTTTAACCTCCTAACCACATCCAACATTTTGACAGCCAACAAGGATTTTTTAGGGCTTCTTGTGGGTGTAGCCATAATTGTTTTCGAAGGTGTACTTGATGATACCAGGACACTAAGTGCAAAGACAAAGCTTTTATTCCAAATATCGGCGGCACTTGCTGTAGTCCTGATATCCGGCACAAGGATTTCGGTTCTTACAAACCCATTTAGCTCAAACCCTTATCTTGAGCTTAGCCCATATATTTCGTATCCTCTTACCATTTTTTGGATTGTAGGTATAACTAATGCAATCAACCTGCTTGACGGACTCGATGGCCTTGCAGCAGGAGTTTCCTCTATCTCCTCTCTATCTCTTTTCTTTGTTTCTGTTCTGAGAGTAGACCTTTTGCCGGCTACTGCAATATATATTGCCTTAATCACTGCGGCACTCTCCGGCGCCACACTGGGCTTCCTGCCCTTCAATTTCAACCCGGCAAAAATATTCATGGGCGAGACCGGCGCAGCTTTTCTCGGATTCACCCTGAGCGTCATAGCCATACAGGGTACAATGAAATCCTACGCGGCTATTTCCATAGCAATACCTTTATTAGTGCTGGGCTTGCCGCTTTTTGATACGCTTTTCGCCATAGTCCGGAGAATATTCAACCGCAAGCCCATAATGCAGGGCGACAGGAGTCACCTACACCACCGGCTGATTGACATGGGGCTGAGCCAGAGGCAATCTGTACTGATTATGTATCTTGCCAGCGCGACACTGGGACTGTGTGCTATCGTTCTTGCAGATCGTGGTGCTCTTAGTGCTATCATACTGCTATTGGCGGTTTCAGTATTTGTCCTGGGCGGGGCGAAGTACATGAATGACCACGGCATAATGGATGATAATGTTGGAGAGGGAAACAAGGAGCCTGGAAAGGCAACCTCCGGGGCTATTCGGAAGAAGAGTTCTCTTAAGGAAAAACCCTCAGATGGGATAATTAAATGAAAAAAATTAAGGTAATGCCAATATTCGGCACAAGGCCGGATGCGGTGAAAATGGCACCGCTAGTAAAAGAGCTTGACAAGCATCCGGAAATAGACAACCTTGTTTGCGTAACTGCACAGCATAGGCAGATGCTCGATCAGGTTCTGGATATATTCCAGATAAGTCCCTCCTTTGATTTGGATATAATGCAGGATAGGCAAACGCTCGAACAAATCACAGCAAGGGCATTGGAAGGTCTTTCCCGTGTGTTTAACAGCGTTGAACCCGATATTGTTCTGGTTCACGGCGACACAAGCACTTGCTTCGTGTCCGCACTTGCGGCTTTTTATCATAAGATACCCGTAGGGCATGTGGAAGCCGGGCTTAGGACCTACGACAAATACTCCCCCTACCCGGAGGAGATGAACAGAAAATTGACCGGGGCATTAGCGGATTACCACTTCGCCCCCTTATCGACGAATAAATTGAACCTTCTTCGAGAGGGCATTCCCTCCGACAAGATTTATGTCACCGGCAACACCGTAATCGACGCTTTAAAGACCACTGTCCGTAAGGATTATTCTTTCAAGGACGATACACTTAGAAAAATTGATTTTAGCCGTCAAAGGACAATCGCTGTCACAGCTCACCGCCGGGAAAACCTCGGGGAGCCTCTGGAGCAGATATGCCTGGCCCTAAATGATATAGCAAATAAGTATGACGACGTCCATATTGTCTACGCCGTTCACCTAAATCCAGCCGTTAGAGAGACTGCCTTTAGAATACTTAGTGCAAATCCTCGAATTCACCTGATTAATCCACTGGATGTGCAGGATATGCACAATCTTATGGATAGATCATGGCTTGTCATGACTGACTCAGGAGGGCTCCAGGAGGAGGCTCCATCGCTGGGTAAGCCAGTGCTTGTGTTGAGAAACGAGACAGAGAGGCCTGAAGCCGTTGACGCTGGCACGGTAAAGCTGGCCGGGACAAATCGTGAAACTATTAATGCCCTTGCCATTGAGTTGATTGAAGAAGAAGATGAATACAGAAGAATGGCCCGAGCCATCAATCCCTATGGCGATGGTCTTGCCTCCGGGCGTATAGTAGATGCAATCCTTTATGAGTTTGGCAGAAAAAAATGTAAACCGGCTGAGTTCTAACAGCTGCCGACTGAGCTTACTGACGGCTGAGTCTGACAGCTTTCAGTTGAGCCTTACAGCTATCAGGCGAGTCTGCTCGCTGCCAACAGGAGCAGTAAGCTACTAATTGATTTCCCTAACGTGCTCGTGATCGTAAAGATGATCCATGCAGTACTCATGGTCGCCATCACATTCCGCACAGTACCTGAAATCCAGATTCTTATCATCCATCTCGGTCCTTCCGCATATCGTACACCTGTGAAGGACTATTAGCTTGGGCTTTTTCGCCTCAAAATCTCTGTGGTTAAAATAGGCCCTCCGACCGAATTTCAGTCCTTTTATAAGGTCCTTCCCAAAAAACAGAATAAAGTTCAGAACAGAGCTGACAACCGTTATCAGACCTGTGATTGGTGAAAGTAGAATGCGCAGGACCAAAAATAATGCATAAACTATGGCCATATACTTTATTTTCACCGGGAAAAAGAAGAATATGAGCATCCGGAAATTGGGGAACAAATATGCAAAGGCAAAGATCAGGGAAAGATTAAGAAGTGACGATTCCCCGTAGCCAATGACAAAGGCGGCCGCTATAGTCCCCAGAACTCCAATCAGGTAATAGACGTTGAACCTGAAGGAGCCCCACTCTTGTTCTAGTGTCGAACCAATCATGTAGTAAAAATATAGGGTAAAGAGCAGCCAAATCGGAGAGGTAGTCATCGGGATAAATAGAAAGGTCACAAGCCTCCATACCTCTCCTTCCATTATAAGAGACGGCACAAGGGTCAGCTTTGAAATGAGGGTGCCCTTTGCATCCACATATGACAAAATAGCCACAACCCCATTCAAAGCCGTAATATACAGCATCAGATTCTTTATACAATACTTACCGAATTTTCTCTCAAGCCTATAAAGCCAACCCACGAAATCCATCCCTTCTGCTCCATCTTCTTATGTTTATCAAAGCTCTCACCAGCTATCATGCCCATCCAGCGGATCATACAAATTCAACTCTGAAAGGCTGCACATCCCACGCTCAACGGCATTCTGACGTAGGGCCAGATATAGCTCGGCATTAGTTGCATGATCATATGGAGCCACAAACAAGACACCGATTCCAATAGCCAGTACACCAAGCAAATACCATCCGATAAAGGACAGGTCCAGAACAAACATATCAAACTTGTGTCCCTGCGTCATATTATTACTAAGCTCAATAGCCCTGCGCGCTCCGATATTAGGATTGTCCGCCAATATATAGGGCACCATTCTGTATGCATAGCCTTTGACTATACCGGGAATGATGAACAACAAGGTCCATAGAAACAGGAAAATTTTTTTAAGCAGCATTGTTCCAACAATCCCAAGGTAATTATGTCCATCAAATGCAAATCTAAAACATTTGCTATTGTCGAAATACTGAGCCGATTGGATGAAGTATCTTCTGCCTCCAACCTCCAGGGGAGATGCAAGAAGAATACTAATCACTAATGCAGCAACAAAGACTACGGCTAATATGACTAAAAAAGCGCCTATAAAAAGGAGTAATTCTTCGCCCATATCTCCCCAACTACTATTGTTGTAGTTGCTATTCCATCTTGAGCTGCTGCCGCCGCCACCCCCGCCTCCGCCTGTTGCAAATCCAATCACCAGACTAACCAGGAACGCTTTCCAGTAATTCCCCCGAAGAACTTCCTTTGCTCTGGCTTTAAGTCCACCTCTGGTCCACATAAATGGCACCTCACTTCTCATAATATATAATATTATATATACTTAGAAAAACCCTCTTATGTCTGTGCCTATATATACTTCCTACATTCATGAGCAATAATTTCCCGCATTTGCAATATACATATATTATCACAAGAGTAGTCCTGTGACAATTCAATGAGCGCTTGCGCGAATTGTACGCCAAACCGCGTTTTTGTAAAGCAAAATACGCTGCGGGCGCTTTAGCGCCTTCCCTACGCGTTTTGTGTGTATCGCGCTGCGAGCATTTTATCAAATGCTCCTTCAGAGGGGGATAGAACCCACCACTGAAATGAGAACCTGTTTATCCCCTGCCTATAGAGGCGGAGGTCTTAGGAGCATTTGATAAAAATGAGCTACCATCGACACTGACGGTAGCTCATATAATGAAGCGATTTAGGTTGGTGCTGTCGGAAGTGGCGGCACACTAAGCTAATTCCCTGGCTGGATATATGTCAGATCATAGATATTACCGGTTATATCGATATCATCAATCACATAGGTAGCAGTGGCACCGGCCTTTTGGGCAGTAACCGTCATAGAGTACCGGGGCCTCAGCCTGTTGTTATCCCAACTCTTGCTCGAGGGAGCCAGAGGAAGATGGTATTCCCAGGACACAAGGTTACCGGTGGCTGAAAAGGTTGAATCCCGCGGGAACAGAACCTGATATCCAAAGAAATCACTGTCGTAGTCATAAGTGTGACCATCCGGATCTGTATAGAGCATTGCTTCAAGCTCGGGGCTAAAGCGAATAATGACGCTCTCGGGATCTCCGACGGTAGTTATGTCTATTCTTATGCGCTCCAGCGACAAGAACCTGTGGGGTTCATCTGTCATCCTCTCACCATGTATATCAAGCTGACCGCGCCAGTGGTTCCAGTAGCCATTTATGCTTACATCCTTTATAGCTAGATTTACCAGCCTGAAAGGAACATCCTTTATCTGTGTAGTTCCATTTGGAGCCCTAGCCGTAAATCTGGCAACATAATTTCCCTCTGGAATCCCATCAGGTATTGACAGCGCTTCTGTCCAGTCCTTTCCTCCGGCATTGACGCCCTGCGTGTTTGTGAGATTGAATGACTTTGCATAGGGAGTGCCGTAGAAGAGCATAGCATTGACGTAACCCACATATTTTGAAGTATGTGCAGATACTTCAGCCGAAGTGCCTCCGACCACTTCCGCCGGCATAGAGGGTTCTAAATTTATGGGAGTAGAAACAGTAACTGCGAAACTCCTCTGCGCACTCTGTCCAGCCTCCCCTACTGCAAAAATTCTAAAGTCATAAGTCTTATCTGCCAAATTACCCGGTATCTCGTATATCACATTATTCCATGTAATATCATTTGCGACCTTATTGCCTGTTGTACTTGCAAAGGCTACGGTCTTCAGAGGAGACATCCTCGTTGCTCCGCTGAATAAGGCCATTTCAAGCTTAACATCATGGGGGTAACGAGTCCACAGATCGAAAGCCTCTAAATACTCTGATGCCGGTATACCGGGCTTGCTTGAATCACCGGCTACTCGAATAAGACTAAACTTGCTGTCCAGTGTCCTCAGGGACGCCTCAAACTGCACGGATGGCGCTGTATCAAGAGTAAAGCTCATCACAAAGGGATCGGACCAGTAGCCCTCCGGGTCAAGTACATAATAGTTCAACTCATAGGTCCCCGCTGCAAGATTATCAGGTATACCATAGTTCCACTGGCCACCTGCCCTCCGCCACATGATATTGCGGTCTACAATTCCTTTGTCCGGGCGGCTGTACTGATGGTCGGGGTCATAGCTCAAGTCTACCCACCTTGTTTTATAGTTATGACTAGCTGCATCATAATCCCAGTCCAAGGTCGCAAGCGCGATGGGCTTTCGGACTACATAGATTTCCAGGGATGTGTTTCCGGAATAATATGAGTACTGCGCAAAATCTGGGTCTTCAGATGGTCTGTCCTTTACCCTATGATAAATTGTGTGCTTTCCTGTGTTGGCAAAGCTTGACTTTATAGTATTCCCCCATCCTTCCTCCTCGTCGAATGTCAGTGCCGACCCCGGTTCAGTGCCCGTAGGATTGTCATAATAGTCCGGTTCATGGACATATTGGATCCCTGTTTCAACAATTGGATCCCCCTCAAGGTCCATGTGGCCTGCATTCATCATAAAGGCCTCATTCTGAAGCACATATAGCCTTTCAACATCCGGACTGTTCACTGCTATGTCCTTAAGAATCTCATCCAGGAGGGCATCAATGGATTTGCTTGCTGATGAGAAGTATTTGTCATGTGCACGCTGTGACTGCATTCCCGCTGCTCCCGCAAGATAAAGCTTTGCGGTTTTTGCGTAGCCCATTACCATATCCAGATCCGTCAATTCTGAGATGGTACCATCACTTATATAAACCACATATTTACGCGATGTTGGATTGAATGTGTCCGTATAGGGCTGCCGCACATGCTTGTATATGGTGCCGGAATAATAACCTGTATAGTTGTCGTACCAAACAATATTGGGAACCCAGTATTGCACGGTTCTGGAAACAGTACCGGAGTATTCTGCTGAAAATAACATAGTTTGTGTATAAGTATCCCCTGGCTTTCCACCTGAAGGATGCCCTGTGTTAGAAGTGCAGCTCCATGATATCTTGTTTAAAGTACCCTTATAGCCGTCAGAATCTGAATATGACTTTGTAGGATTATTGGTGCCAGAGGAGCCTGTTCTATGCCATACGCCATGCTCATCACATTTCCATTTAATCTTCGTGTAACCTGACCCAGTAGCTGTAGCTGTTTTGCTCTCTGTTTTAGTCTCGTAATGTCCATTATCTCTTGAATAGTCGTTATTCGAAACGCTTGTCCTGGTTAGCGTCCCGGAATAGCCGTTACTTGAATAGGCTATTGATGACGAAGGATAACTGCTGCCTGTATTTCT
>JAAYBT010000217.1 GCA_012730015.1 Clostridiaceae bacterium | reverse complement strand
GCACAAAATGAGATGCATCAGGAGGACAAACGCAATGAAGGAAATGCTAATGGATGAGTTTCAGCACACGGTACAGGACTTAATATTCAGAAATAAAAGCATCATTGATTCTATCACAAAGTATCAGGAATCCAACGCAAGAGTCAATCGTGCAATTGTAAAGGCCGTCACACAATGTGGGTGTATTTCAATCGATGCAGGAAAGCAGGAAATGCCTGAAGACGTCAGCTTTGAACAGGTCCGAGCGGCGATGGATACACATATCAGTGGCAAGCTTTGTGAAAACTGCGCTGATCAGATTGAAAAGGAACTGGGCAAGAATCTTTATTACATAGCCTCCATCTGCAATACACTTGATCTAAATCTCTATGATATCATGATTAAAGAGCTGGAGCAGGTTAAGATGCTCGGTCAGTTCAACCTGGAGTAGCACTCTGCAGCAGTTTATTGCCAATAGCCTTTTGGGATAGTTGAGCAGCCTTCCGGAATGAATATCATAAATAGCACTAATCAGGATATGACTATCGAAAAATAATTTCGAGGGCTTGCTGTATATTCGAAACCGGAATTATCGCGACACCAGCAGTAGTTTTAACCTGTCGCGCCATTTTCATGTTCCCTTCTGGTATGACAATGCTCTTAAAACCAAGCCTTACAGCTTCCGAAATCCTCTTTTCCACCTGTGCTACGGCACGTATTTCACCGGTAAGGCCGATTTCACCTATTAGTACGCAATCACTTGACACCGGTATGTTCTTAAAGCTGGAGGCAACCGCAGCGGCAATGCCTAGATCACAAGCCGGTTCATCCAGCCGTATCCCTCCCACTACATTTAAATAGGCATCATAATTGTAAAGCTGAAGCCCTACACGCTTTTCCAGCACTGCCATCAACATCGTCAATCTGTTGAAATCTACTCCCGTGGACATTCTTCTGGGTGCAGGGAAGTTGGTTACGCAGACCAGAGACTGTATCTCAATCAACATAGGCCTTGTGCCCTCAAGACTTGACACCACAGCAGATCCGGGAACATTATTTGATCTTCCGGACAACATCATCTCAGAAGGATTTGTCACCTCTTCCAGTCCGGAATCCCGCATTTCAAAAATCCCAATTTCATTTGTTGACCCAAATCTGTTCTTTACAGCTCTCAATATTCGAAAGCTTAGGTGCCTGTCCCCCTCAAAGTAGAGCACAGTGTCAACCATGTGCTCCAATACTCTAGGTCCTGCTATGGCACCGTCCTTTGTCACATGCCCCACAATCATCACCGTAACACCGGTACTCTTTGCCAGCTTCATAAGGGCTGCCGTTACCTCCCTGACCTGGCTAACACTGCCCGGAGCCGAGGTTATAGTATCCGTATACATGGTCTGTATCGAATCAATTACGACCAGCCCGGGTTTCTCTGCGTCTATCAGTCCAGCAACCGACTCATAGTTGGAAGCCGATACAATGAACAGATCCTTCCGCTTCACCTTCAGCCTGTCGGCTCTCAGCTTAATCTGCCCGACGGATTCTTCACCCGAGACATACAGTATTTTCGAGCCTGAATGGGTTGTATTGCACACCTGCAGAAGCAAGGTAGATTTACCGATACCGGGATCTCCTCCTATTAGTATCAAAGATCCCTTGACAACACCTCCTCCAAGAACCCTGTCCAGCTCCTCTATGCCGGTAGTGCTACGGTCCTCGTTTCCTATCTGTACATCCTCCAGACTGACCGATTTTATGGGGCCATCCATTTTTGCTGCAGTCTTGGTGCTGCTTGCCGTTCTCTCCTCGACAAAAGTGTTCCACTGCATACATGCCGGGCATTTCCCCAGCCATCCGGATGATTCGTATCCACATTCCTGACAGACAAAAACAGATTTACTCTTTGCCATAACTCCTCCTAAAAGCTAAATGCCATGTGCTTATAGCTCTCCAGCCTCAATCAATCCATCAATAACAAGGACAAACATCGCATGTGACCATGTGAGCGGAATAACCCAGGCAGGTTTACCCGTGGTCTTATCGACCTGCTCGGGTAATAAGTCCTGCTCCGTGGCACTCTTTACAGCCCAGTCCAAATATTCTCTTGCCCTTGAATATGACCTCCTGCTAATATGATACAAAGCAGCCCAAAGAGTTGTCAAAACCCACGGATTCCCTCCTATATAGCCATCATATTCATATCGCATCAATCCGCCGGTTCCATGAACAGTAAGCTTTTCTTCCACCAGCTCGGCCGTGCTGACCATTCGCGGATCCCCAGGAGGAAGGATGTCGAAAGGGATACTTAAGCCCAATAGGCTAATATCCAATGTACCGTCCAGCAAGGTATAGTCTCTGGTAATACTCTTATCGTTCATTTGCAGCCAGACCTTGGCATCCGTATGCTCATCGCCCCAGCCGTTAAGCTTCACGCGCACACTTCTGACAAATCGCTTCCACTCCGGACTCCAAAAGTTCTTTTCTATATCCTCACGTAGCTGTGATGCAGCCTTGCGCCAAGCTTCGGCTAAAGACACTAGCTCGGCTCTGCTATACAGCAGTTTACTTGTGCCGACAATTTGTCCGGCCTCGTTTGACTGGGCCTTGGCCTCTACCGATTGGCGCTTAGCCTCACATGATAAATAATCGGCTTCGCCGTGCTCTGCTAATATTTCTGCTATAGCTGCGCCCGCTCCAATTCCGGCACAAACAGCCGCACTAGAATACGCATGCTCACCGATTCTCTCCTCCCACAGATCATAGCTTAGCCAGGGCAACCCGGTCTGTGAATCCTGATAACCCAACAAAAACTCAACGCCCTTTTTAATGCAAGGCCAAAGATCTATAAGAAAATCCATATTCCCCGTATGCTCATAATGCTTCAGAATTCCCCAGATAATTGAGCCACCCTCATCTATCTGCAAGCCCCAGCACGGCGCGAGATTACCATCCATGTGAAATCTTTGCTGCCAGCTTCCATCCTCATCCTGCACCTGGGCAGCCCAACGGTAAAAAGCCTCCACATCCTCCGAAAGCCCACACTTGTCGAGTGCAGCGGCAATAAAAGCAGCATCCCTTCCCCAGCAGTAGGCATATCTTCCACATCTGGAAAACTCCTCGTCAATCTCGGGTGCAGCAAGAAGCGCGCCTGTCTTTTTGTTGGTCATCAGAGCAAACACCAGCAGCGAACGCTTATATATTGAATCAATTTCGGTATCTCCCGTATGTATCAACCGTGTCCGGGCCAGATAATCCTGCCAGAACATCTTTGTTTTGCTCATATCTGCAAGGGAATCTGCAGCCATATTTTCATAAGTCAGCTTTTTGAGTGTCTTCAAATCCCGCGCAAGGCAGATCTGAAGCGTGAAGTGCATGGTCTCACCAGACTTAAGCTCACCGCATTCCCAGATTAGAGCACCTTCTCTCATCATGCCAATAGTATCACTGCCGTAAAGCTCTCCGCGCCCTGCATTTTCATAAGAACCCCCGCCAATCTGGTACTGCAGCAGCTGCTTATCAGAAGACAAGGAGTAATAATAGCCATGCTTGTAATGAATTAATGTGGAAAGCCTTGGGTCAAACAAAATACCGGCTGTATGAGGTGTTGTGGAAACAGACGATGAAAATGCAGTAAACCGGATTGGCATATTTGAGCCACCGGTATTGACCACCTCATAACACCTTTTCAGAACGTCACTGTCAGGTATGGCAAAATCCGACTGGCGTATAATCAGTCCATGGTCCTTTTTTATATACTCTGTAACCGCAATGTTTGTATCCGGCACATAGTATTGCTTTAGCTGCCAATCCTCGGAGCTCAGCCAGGACGCGCCCTGCCACAGGTCATGGCAAATCACTCCAACACTTAGCCTGTCAATATGCTGAGGGAAATCGATATCGGGCCAGAATAGCCTTATCAGCTCTCCCCTTTGATCAATGCATCCGAGTAGGCTAGAATTTCCTGTAATTAAGCTGTTGATATAAGGTTTCAAATCAATTCCTCCATTTGTCGCTCCTTCATTCTAACACAACTCGTGAAATGCCAGCAATATAATTGAAGCTTTCACCGATATGCATAAATATTTTTTTGTAAAAGGAGCAAAATAATAGAAACCACAGCGATGGAGGTTCTGAATGAATAATGCTTCACAAAATATTTTGCTAGAGATGACCCAACTGGTTCAGGTACTTGTTTTTATTGCCGGCTGCTATTTTTTCAGCATATCTGTGATGGGATGGAGAAAGCCAAGGACTAAGTCCGAAGAATGCCCTCCCTGCAAGCGATTCGCCCTTGTAATAGCCGCCCACAATGAGGAGCTGGTGATTGGGCATGTAATCGACAGCCTCATGAATCAGAATTATCCCCGGGAGCTATATGATATTATAGTTGTAGCTGACAACTGCACCGATTCAACCGCATCAGTTGCCAGCAGGCACGGCGCATTGGTACATAAGCGATTTGATCCGCACAAAACTGGCAAGGGGAACGCTCTTGAATGGATGTTTAGCAAGATTTACGAGCAGAATGATCGTTATGATGTCGTCAGCATTTTTGATGCAGATAACCTAGTCTCAGCCAATTATCTCTACGAAATGAATAGACAGCTATGTAAGGGATACAAGGTAGTGCAGGGTTATATTGATAGTAAGAATCCTTTTGACTCCTGGATAACCTGCTCGTATTCTATTGCATTTTGGCTTACAAATCGAACCTATCAGCTGCCGCGTTTTAATCTGCGGCTTAGCTGTGTTCTGTGCGGCACTGGCTTTTGCGTAGATATATCAGTTCTGAAGGAAATCGGATGGGGAGCGACATGTCTGACAGAGGATCTTGAGTTTACAATGAAGCTATCACTGAACGGTATTAAAGTCGCATGGGCACATGACGCCATTGTCTATGATGAGAAGCCATTGACCCTTAAGCAATCCTGGCGTCAGAGAATAAGATGGATGCAGGGGCACGCGGATTGCGCATTTAGATACCTTGTGCCTCTGTTTAGAAAAGCTTTCAAGGAGCGTAACCTTGCTGTCTTTGACTGCGCCGTATACCTTTTTCAGCCAATTCGATTTATTTTTATAGGCATAATCTCAATCATGCTAAGAATTCAATCCTTTTATCCCGAGATACCCTTCTTTACAGTTCAGCATATTCTACCGGAGCTTGTCTGGCATATATTTGTGTTGCTACAATTTATATACGGCCCGTTGGTGGTACTATCCGAAAACAAGTTTGATCTGCGTATGCTCCTGGGATTTATCGTCTACCCCTTTTATTGCCTTACCTGGATACCTATCACAATTCAAGGCATCTTCAGCAAGGATAACAAGGTCTGGAGCCACACAGCACATACACGAAAGATAAGAATAGAGGATCTGGAAAAACCGCGCAGCCCACAAAGCCCTGCTCACCGCCCCGAAGCCTCTCGTTATCAATAATGTGACAGGGGGCTGTCCCCTTTTAGTTGAAGGTGTTACTGAAGAACTGAAAGCACGAGCCCAGATGGGTTGGGTCGGTGTGGTGAATAATATCTCCAATCGTGTAGAAGCAACTGTACCCAAGGAAATCAAATATTTCCAAGCGAGTGCTGGATGAGGACCAAACCTCTCCCGGTTATAGTTTTAATTTATGTGCTTATCTAGGTATCGTTTACACTACATCAGGCAGAAACCGGTATTTAATTAAGGATAATGAAGTAGCATGTGATTTGTATTTTTCAGACCATTTCTTATATCATCGGTAATATGGCCGGTAGTATTGCTCGGAGAAGTGGAAAACAGAGAGCCACCAACCCATTAGGAAAAAATTGGTGTCCTGCTTAACAATAATTTAAATAAACCGATATAT
>JAAYBT010000216.1 GCA_012730015.1 Clostridiaceae bacterium | reverse complement strand
TTAGCCCTTGCATTCTTCTTCCTTCGAGGGGTATTTTCTGTTGAAGTTGAGCCGACTATAATACCCTCCGCCGCATGGAGCAGAGATATTAATGCAGAAGGATATATCGACGGAGCGCCCATTGGAGGGCTCGGTGCCGGAACTGTGACCTGGCGCTTTGATGGCAATTTCTATAAAGGACGTCTTTCTATAGGTAGAAATGACATGGACGTGGATGAAAGCTGCGGATTTTACATGTATCAAAGGCCCGCAGATGGCACGGCCAGTGCGCAAAGGCTTGATGCAGAATCACTGGGCTCTGATCAGGCGAGATACTACTCGCTTTTTCCAAAATCATGGGTAGACTATTATGGAAGTGGCTTTACCTGTAAAGCAAAGGTAACTCAATACAGCCCCATTATTCCTGAGGACTATAGGCTGAGCAGCTACCCGGTAGGAATATACGAATGGGAGCTCACAAATCCGACCGATGAAGCCTGCGAAGTATCCATAATGCTGACCTGGAAGAATGATTTTGGGGGAAGGGCCGTAGTTCCTGTGGCTGATGATAAGGGCCCCTTTACCGGGATTAGGCTAGTAAATATTGAACCGGGCGAAGTGCAGACGGACAGACAACAGATAGGAGACACGCAGACTGACAAACCTCAAATTGGTGAAGCACAAGTGAATCATGTGCAGGCACACGATGTAATAGTGACCGATACAGGCGATTGCGAGTTTAGCATAGGATGCGAAAAGGTGAAGGGAACACAGATTACATATGCTTCTTCGGCCGATGTAGATTCGATATATGGGGATTTTTCAAATGATGGTTGCTTGAACAATGACACAGGTACACACAAGATAGGCGCAATTTGCGTAAATGCGACGCTGAAGCCCGGGCAAATTCTGAAATTCCCGATTGCTCTATCCTGGGATATGCCAGTCGCTGAGGGCTTTAAGGACAATGATTGGTACAGAGAATATACCAGATACTTTGGAAGGAGCGGCACAAATTCCTGGGCTATTGCCAGGGAGGCACTCCAAAACGCAAAGGAATGGGAGGGCATGGTGGACGGCTGGCAGGCGGAGATACTAAGAAATGAAGAGTATCCGCAATGGCTTAAGACTTCTTTATTCAATGAGCTTTACTATTACTTTATCGGTGGTACCATATGGGAGGCAGGAGCTGCATCAGGGCAGGCTGATGATCCCGATGAGGATATGTTCGGCTCTCTTGAATGCTTTGACTTTCCCTTCTACGGGACCTCTGATGTGCGATTTTATGGCTCCTGGGCGTTGCTGGAGCTTTGGCCTGAGATTGAAAAGCAGTGCGTAAGGCAGTTTTGTGATAGTGTTTACACCACGCGCGGCGACCGGCCTGAACCTTTGGGGACAACAGCCCATGATTTCGGTATGACAGGGAATGCTTTTAAACGATGGAATGGCTACAACTATAGAGATTCACGCAATTGGAAGGATCTGAACAGCAAGCTTGTACTGATGGTGTATAGAAATTGGGCGAATACCGGAAAAGAGGATATGGATTTTCTGGACTACTGCTGGATTCCTGTACAAAAGGCAATGGAGAAGGTCAGAAGTCAGGATGAAGATGGAGATGGTTTGCCTGACAGCAAAGGAATTGACCAGACATATGATAATATGTCCCTGACCGGTGCAACGGCCTATTGTGGCGGACTGTATCTGGCGGCCTGTGAAGCGGCGGGAGAAATCGCCCGTGCTATGGGTGATGAAGAGCTGGCTAATACCTACGATTTGTGGCTTGAGGAGGGCAAGGCGAGCTTCAATGGCAGGCTTTGGAACGGCAGCTATTATAATATTGATACGGACAGCGAGTATCCATCCAGAATAATGAGCGACCAGCTCTGCGGCCAATGGTACGCAATAGCCTGTGGGCTGCCCGGCATTGTTCCTGAAAGCAATGCGATAAGCTCATTTCAAACAATCTATGATTATAATTTTAAGAGCTTTGATGGGGGAGCTAATGGGATTGTCAACGTTATGATGCCTTCCGGAGAAGTTGACACTGAGACCAGTCAGTCATCAGAATGCTGGGTTGGCACGTCCTGGAGCGTTGTGGCCGGCATGGTACAGCTGGGCATGACCGAGCAGGCAGATAAAATAGGAAGGAGCCTCTATGAAGCCATTTGGAACAAAGGTCAGCTATGGTTCAGGACTCCTGAGGCATGGCAGACTAATATGACACAGGTTAGGTCGCCTTATTATATGCGTGCAACAGCCGTGTGGGCAGTGAAGCAGGCCTACGATGCAAGATCCAACCTGAATAAGTTGAATAATTAGAGAGTACGCCAGGCTTTAACTTACTGATTTTGTAGGATCTTCCCCCGGCGCAGAAAGATAACTGCTGGCAGATAAAGAGGGAACGCCATGTCGCCATCAACCATTGGAGTAGCCCGGAGCCGGTAATGATATATTCTGATCAGCTTATGCTTCTGCGCGGGTTCCAGGCCAGGTTCGATGCTCAATGGGCAATTTGTCCTTTCCATATGTTGTTTATAATTTGTGTAATGAAGGACCCTATATGGTTAAGAACTTCTATAACTAATCTTTGCATTTTTTTATTATTGCTTTTTATTTATACTTATCTTGTAAGCAAACGGCCTTTGCTTAACAATGGTATGAAAGGTGGTTGTTATATGAATACAACGACTCAAAAGCTCACTGAGTGGGCAGTTAATAAAATTAAGAAGGAATACTATGATGATGTAGCGTTACTTATAGCAGTTGAGGGTCACTCAGTCAATGGAGATGGCCATGGCGAATGCTTTGATTACTTTGTACCCGTTACAGAAAAAGCAAATGAATTAGCGCAGACATTCATAATCGACGGGATAGGGCACGACCTTTATCCGCGTTCCTGGGAAAGGACTGAAAGGACTGCCAATCTGGATGATCGTCCCACCATCTGTCTTGGCAACGCAAAGATACTGTATAGTCGGACAAAGGAAGATGAAGACCGTTTTAATGCTATCCGTCAGAGACTTCATGAGAACCTGAATAATAAGGAGTTTACCTACAAGAAAGCTCTTGAAAATCTTAACATTGCAATGGATTTGTACCGCACAGTGATGTTTGAAGATGAATTATATAAAGTCAGGATGGCCGTAGGCTATATAAATCACTATCTCTCGCTGGCAGTAGTATATCTTAACGGGACATTCTTTAAAAGCTTGATAGGTCAGCTTCCTGAACTTCTGACTTTGAAAGCAGTTCCAGAAAGCTTTATTGAGTATTATAAAGCCGTTATCAATGCTAGAAACGCTAATGAACTGAAAAGTTTAGCGCATCTACTAATAAGCACTACTCGCAGATTTATTGCATCACGCAAAACCATAGTAGCAACAGCTGCGTGCAATTCAAACTTTTCAGACTTGGCAGACTGGTACCAGGAACTTTCCCTGACTTGGCGGAGAATCAGGTATTACTGTAAAACTAATAACATTGATGCAGCGTTTGGAGATGCTCGCACCCTACAAAATGAATTATTGATTGTCGGTGAAGAATTTGGTCTTCGTAAAATGGATTTGCTTGGCTGCTTTGATGCAAACAACCTTAGTGAACTAGTTAATCGGGCGACAGAAATTGAGGAATATATAGTTTCAGAAATAGAAAATCATGGTGTCAAGTTGAAAAAATATGACACTTTGGATGATTTTCTTTCTAAAAATTAAACAGGCGAGGTGCATTTAATTGAAATATAGAAATGCATCAGAGGTTCTTCCTGATGAGCTGCTAAAGGAAATACAAAAATACACTTCAGGCGAGGTCTTATATATACCATCTGAAGGTAAGAGAAAAAAATGGGGCTCCGATTCGGGTGCAAAAGTATTCTATGAGCAAAGAAACGATGAAATCAGGCACAAGTATTTCAACTTGAATGTGAGTATAGATACCCTTTGTGAAGAATACTGCCTTTCCGATGAAACGATAAGAAAAATCATATACAGATAAGTTCTCCAAACAGAAGCTTTGCATGAAAAATAATAGGAGCCGAGTAATAATACTCGGTTCCTATTAAGTGGCGGGGCGGTATCTTTCATATAAGAACGCCTCCCACTTTCTGAAACACTGTTGGAAAACATTCTGTTTAGAGTATTAAAGCCATTACTAAATCTATAACTGCCTAAAACTAGAAATAGTTCTTTATGTGTTATAATAATTTAGAGTGAAAATGTTATCTACGTTGGAGTTGTGAATTGCCAATGTAGAACAAAATTTATATAATCAGTATTTGACAGAATAAGAATAAGAATTTTTGTATAAACCTATTGACTCTGACACCGTGTCGCACTTTATAATCAAAATACGGAAAAGAAATGAGGTTATGATATGGAGCTTCAAACAATCAGTCAGGTGTCAAGGGATTACGGAATTTCTACAAGAATGTTACGTTATTATGAACAGGCGGGTTTAATTCTAAGTCTGCGGAAAGACGATTATGCTTACCGAGTTTATGACG
>JAAYBT010000215.1 GCA_012730015.1 Clostridiaceae bacterium | reverse complement strand
AATCGTTCTTCTTTAGGTCTTGAAGCGTTAGTTATTCCATCCATATAGCTGATATTCATTTCATAAGGACTAACGCTGCCATCTTTGTTCGTTTTGTAACTGATGTATCCTCCGTTTCTGACGACAGTATCCAGTAAGAATTCTTTTTCCTGTTCATCGAGTATTCCTTCTACAGGCCGTATACCAACTCCGTCATGAGACGCCAGGAAATTTAAATATGTATTGTACTCATTCATCCGGGTACTTTCCAAAGACTTTGCCCACTTGTTCAATTTCGTGGCATCACCACTTTGAAGCGTGTACATAGTCAAGGGAGGCAGGGGAAACTGATAGACCATATGGGCTTCGTCTCCACTGCCCAGATAGCTTATATTTTCTTCATGGGGTACATTAGTTTCAGTAATAATAATTGTACCCAGCGCCACTTCATCTAAAACAGCTCTTACTAATTTGACAATCGCATGGGTTTCTTTCAGATGCATACAGGTTGTTCCGGGTTGCTTCCATATGAAACCAACAGCGTCAAGGCGAATATACCGCGCTCCATATGATACATAAGTAAGCAGAACATTTAGCATTTCCAGCAAAACTTCCGGATTGGCAAAGTTCAAATCTACCTGATCCGGGCTGAAAGTGGTCCAGACAAATTTTTCACCCTCAGCAGTTTCGACAGGGGTTAGCAGGGGCAGTGTTCTGGGACGGATAACTTTTGAATAATCCTGCTTTGGATCCGCAGTAATAAAAAAGTCTTTATACCGGCTGTCGCATTTTATATATCCTTCAAACCAGGGGCTTGATTTTGAAACATGATTTATAACCAGATCGACCATCATTTTATAATGGCCTGATATGCGTTGGATGTCCTCCCAGCCGCCCAACTCATCTCTGACCTCATAATAATTGGTAATGGAAAAGCCGTCATCTGATGTATAAGGGAAAAACGGAAGTATATGAACCCCTGTAATAAAATCAGCAGTATATTGCTTTAAAAACTTGAACAGTGTCGCAAGAGGTTTTTCACCTTTATCGCAAATAGAATCACCGTAAGCAATCAGTATAACATCCTCCTGATCCGGCATTTTTCTATTATGATGCCCCAGCCTGTCTTTCCACTTTTCCGTCAGCTCTTTTATCCGGTCGTGCACCTCAAAGCTTCTGTTACCATATAATATTCTTAATTGCTCTTCAAGTTTCAGAGAATTAATTATGTCGCTACTCATTTAAGCAAACTCCTTCGCTCTTTTTATCCAAATGTTCTGTCCGCAGCACATCAAGCCTCTACATTAAATAGGCCGTATAAAATCTCCTCCAGCTTTTCCAGAGAGAAATACTTACTACCAAGCTCATAGTTTTTTTGAACCATCCGTCGGGCTATCTCCTGATTGTTTATCAAATTTATAATTCCGTCACAAACCCTTTCCACTGACTTGCTATCAACACACACTAAACCATTTTCCCTGAAGTCATAACGGGCTCCAAGGCTAAGCACATCAAAGCCCTTGACACCAATGTCCGCCCGATATACGTCATATTCAAACAGGACTATTGGGACCCTCGCAAACACGCTTTCAAGAAATTGGTTTCCCCAACCCTCCTGTATCGACGGGTATGTAATCAAATCCGCATAAACATAGGCATCCCAAAGCGAATAAATTTTCCGGCCATCCTCAATTCTCCTGGTATGCTCCACCAGCTTATCGTTGATTACCACCCTCGCTTCCTGGCTCCCGATATACCGGATCAGATTTTCCACATATCCATCTATTCCTTCATGGAGCCCAACAATCGCGAGAACAAAGCGTCTGTTCCTGTCATTCAACTTGTCGATATAGCGCCTTGTATTTAGTAACGCAACCACATCGGCAGCCAGCTCTATCGCTTTCCTGTTTGTAACCCTTGTTGCCTGCAATATCAGAATTTCATTTTCCAAAAGCCCTAAATCAGACCTGAAGGTGCTGTTATAATCGTCTTTCTGCCAGGGCGGGCCAGAAAAATCGAAAACATTGGGTACAACAACTGAATTAATGCCATACCTTTTACTAAACTCCTTTTGCGCCAGTGAATTGATGACACAGTGCCTGAAGTGGCTATTGTCAATCCTGGGAACAAAATAATTATCCATGACCTTCTGACCCCATCGGGTCGTCTGTTTGAAGTACTGTGGTCGGGAAGGCTCCCACCAAAAATCATGATGGTGACAAACCACGCCGACACCAGTTTTCTTAATAGCAGCCATAAACCCTATGGCTGCAGCGACATCATGACCAAGCGAAAAAATGTTGTTGGGAACCAACATGTCAATTCCTTGCTTTTTAATAATGTCGATTAACTTAGCCTCTATAGTCTCCGCCGTCTGAAGAATTTCTTTTTTAAGGCTTTCCTCGCTGTAGCTGCCTAAATTGCAGTAAAAAGCCGAGCTCAAACCGGCATTTTTTTTCGATTTATAGTAAAGCTCATCAATAATAAAGGTTTGACGCAGGGTGTTTCCCCTTGAGCCGGCAATAAATACTACAGTATGTCCCATTTTCTCCAAGACAGCTGCCCATTTATCCATTTCAAGGGATACGCCATCTGTTTCTCCTACTCTGAAATGAGCAAGTGCAATCTTCATTCTAAATCCTCCTGAAAGCTCACTTTTCTGCTTACAGCCCCGGTGCTTCAAATTCTGAAAAAGCTTGTCCTACCTGATTCTGTTGCTTGTCATGGTGTCAAAAAACATAGCTTTTCCCTTTTTAATGTATAACGGAACCCGGGTATTTGGCTTGATATCCATGAATCGGGTCGTCATTATTTTTACCTCAAGGCCCTCAAGACTGACTATCAAAATGGAATGTGTCCCCTGAGGTT
>JAAYBT010000214.1 GCA_012730015.1 Clostridiaceae bacterium | reverse complement strand
TTGCCTCCTCTACTATCTCCGGGCTTATCTCCTTCGCGAGCCGGTCCACCCATAAGGCTCCATAGCTCCTCATCCTTATAATCGTTCAAAATGCGGTATCTATTTCCTGCGATAGATGTATCGAACTTACAAACAGGGCTAAAGCTACAGTACTTGCAGGCAGTCATAGTCTTACTTTTATATGGGCTGATGGTAACACTCCCATCTATTATGCCGCTTCCGATCTCGGCGAGAATTTTCCTCACATGTCTGCGAAGAGTATTAAACTGCTCCTTGGTGGCAGCCGATGACCTGCCAAGGGACCCATCCTTATTTATTCTTGCCGGTATAATCAGAGAATCGCCCTCCAACTCCTTATCCATGGCCTTTATCAGCTTCACATCCGCCAGCACAAGGCCTCTCATCCTCAATTCCTTCATGATGGCCTTCTCGATGTCCTCCTTAGTGGTTCCCCGACTAGTGCGAATCAGCGGATCATTCAGCCTGAAATAAAGCACTCCTGCCGGCAGCACCTTGCTGCTTCCATCCGCCTTTCCCACACTAGCTGAGTCCTCACCTCTAATGCCAACTCCTTCAACACCTTTATCCTCCAAACAGCTTTCGTGCATCGCACCATCATTGCCTGTTGCATACGCTGCGTCCTCGCCGCCCACACCTGCTACTCTGCCTCCATTCTCGCTTCCAAAGCCTTTCTCGCAAGCATATGTTTCGCTGCCTCCATCCATCGCCCCGTCTTCGTCCGCTTCCCTGTTCTCAATTCCCAGCACGGCATCCAGATATGTCACAAGCTGCAGCTGCAGCCCATAATAAACATCCCCCAGCTTCAATGCTCTGTTGCCTGACTTGTAATCAATGATTCTCAGATAGGTCCCATCCTCACTTTTCAGAGAGTCGATTCTATCTATCCTGCCCGTCATTTTTATGCATTCGCCTGAGGGCAGCTCTATTTCTATAGGCGGGTATCTGCCATTTTCCCCGAACTCAACCTCGTAGCCGGAGGGCTTGAAATCGCCCATCCCAATGTGCCTGCTAATAAGCATTAGCGCTTTCACTACTGTCTTCTTCAGCCTGCCCGAAAGATATAGGTAGCGCTTGCTACTGCTAAGAATTCTGCCTCCCTGCGCAGTCAACTGCTTATCAACCAGCCTTGATACCTGGTTAGCACACAATTCTCTATCCAGATCCTTCCAACCAATATCTTTTTTAACCAGCTCATGGGAAAATTCGTCAATAATATTGTGCATAAAGGTTCCCGCATCCACAGATTCAAAGCCGAATATCCTTCTTTCCTTTGCCTTAAGTCCATACTTTACATAGAATGAAAAGGGACAGGATGAGTAAGTCTCCATCCGGGAAATGCTCGTAAATACAGGCTTGCCATAAAGTCTGGAAGTTCTGTCCCCCGTGAGACTTTGCGACTGATTTGTATAGCTTAAGCCTTCAATAATGCTGTCGCACTTATCCTTCCACTCCTCCTGACCGGCGAACCATTTGAAAATAGTCCTCCATTCGTCATGCACAGCCTCACCATCATAACGCCGACGCAGCTGAGCGACTAACTCATCAAAGGTGGGCTCCGGCGCAGCCGGTTCAGGGATCTCATTTGCTAGTGTTCCTGCAACTGAGCTCTTCTGCATGACGCAAGGCAGAATCCTCCGTATTTCCGAAAGAATACGCGAAGGCCTCAGAGCCCTGCCATCTCTATCAGCTGCAGGATAACTGAGCCATAAATATCTCGTCGGTGTCGCCAGGGCCATATATACCATGAATCTCTCCTCAAGACAGCGGCTTGCAGAGTTACCCGCAAGCTCCAACCCAACCGTCTCAAGGCTGTCGCGATCCATCTGCGACAAAACGCCCTCGCTACCTCCGGTTCCAGGCAGAACGCCCTCATTCACGCCGAGAATATACATTGCCTTAACGTCGTGGCTCCTTGCCCTTTCAATACTTCCTACAAGCACCTGGTCAAGAGCCGGTGGAATCATCTTCATCTTGTGTCCCGCGAATCCGGCTGACAATATTTCACAGAAGCGCTCCGTTCCGATTGTCTCTTCTCCAAGCACCTCAACGATTTGTGAAAAGACATCCATCACGATATTCCATACCTGACGGTACTCATCTGCCTTATCCAGCTTGCCCTGAGAAATAAACATCTGAGACATGCCTTCAATTCTTTTATCAACGCCGGCCTCACAAAGCAAATCGAATAAAGCTGTGCAAAATTCAATTGCCTTCACGCCGCCTCTGGTTTTATTTCTAAAGGCTTCAAGAGGCTCAGCCAGGGCCCTTCTGGATATATTAATCCTGGCGAGAAGCTCAATCTCCTGCTGTGAAGCTTCCCCAGCTGTGCCTGAATACTCACCTGAATACTCACCCGAATACTCGACCGGGTAATCCCAATCATCCTGCCGACGCCAAACATTTCCCCTGATTCCATTTGCCAGCACATAATTCTCCAGCAAGTCCAGCTCTTTTGTGTCTATGCCTGTGAACCCTGTTTTTGCGTATCTGAAGACAGACTCATAGGACCAATTGTTCGAGAAGATATCAAGTGCGGACAATATGAATGTAATCAGCGGGTGACCATCTATATCTCGTTTTCCGTCTAAAAAGAAGGGAATACCAAACCGAGTAAAAATATTCTTTACAATGCCGCTGTAGCTGTCCGGATTTCTCATAGTCACGGCGATATCCCTGTAGCGAAAGCCCTGCTCCCTGCAAAGCCTGATAATATCCCGGGCAGCATCCTCCACTTCCCCATGCAGATTTGCCGATGTCCAAATGCAGACATCTCCTGATTTTCTCACAAGCTTTTGATAGGGATATTTATAGAAGTTCCTCTCCAGATGGCAAAGCTCTTCAGAGTCTGAAAATCGAGGAGAGACAAGGGATGCGCCGCCTAGCTTTACGGTGCTCTCTACATCCACCCCTTCCTCGGCGGCCAGTCGCAAAAGTTTAATGGCTGTTTTCCTCACTGGTTCAAAAACCATCGGGCTACCATCACCAGGTTCGTATGAGAGACAGTCCGTGCAAAGGGAAATCGTTACCCGTGACACTTTTTTCAAGAGCTTGCCTATCACCTTATACTCCTGAGGCGTGAAGCCGGAAAATTCATCTATCCATATTTCGGCACCATCAAATTGCCTCGATTGATCCAGCTTGTTGCACAGCTCTACTAAATCATCGTCTGCATCCATATAATTTTGATGGAGCAATTCTTCGAAACGTGCATAAATCAATGACAAATCAGCGAGCTTGTCCTTTAGAGCAAGACCCTCCTGTAATTTATCTGTCGCCTCAATCAATTGCTCCGGGGAAATATCATAACGCTTAAACTCAGTGATTGCATCGGATAAGGTTTGTGTTAACCCCTTTTTGAGGGCTGTTTTAGAAAAAACCTTCAATTTGGTCCCCAGACTGTCCATAATCCGAAAAAGCAGCATACTCTTTCCTGCCGCATTAAGATGGCGGCGGGCAATACCCCCCACCTCGCTGAAAACTCTATATGCAAGTCTTCTGAAGCTAAGAACCTCAGCAACCGATACTCCCGATGAACCGGACACTTTGGCAAGACTCTTTTCAGCCTGAAGCGAAAACTGCTCTGGGACAATCAACACTAAAGGTCGTCTGTCACCAGATGCCAGCCTTAGCTTCATTTCCTGCAGGCAAAAGGTCGATTTACCGCTTCCTGCGCGTCCATACACTATTCTAAGTCCCATATATACACCACCGTGAAAATGCTACCCGGACTGCCATTTCTTAACTAAGCCTGCTCATATTATTAAGCGTGCTTATTCCTTACAAAAATATGCTTTATATTGCGATTGCTGGTCTTTCTTTGTTGAACCTCAAAGCGGTCAAGACTGTTTATAAGAAGGGTTAGCTTTGAAAACCCATAGTTTCTCGAGTCAAAATCAGGCTGTTTTTTGGAAATCAAGTTCCCCACCTCTCCAAGGAAGGCCCACCCACTATCATCTGCGACATCATTGATAGATGTAGCAATCAAGCTGATTAGCTCTTCATTAATCTCAACTGCGCCGGTTTTTGTATCCTGGGCACTTGAAGCATCCTTTCCTGAGCCGTTACCATTCTCCTTGCCCTTAATGTGCGTGTTTATGATCTCAATATATATAAACCTATCACATGCTACGATAAAGGCACTGGGCGTCTTCCTCTCACCAATGCCGATTACCTTCATCCCCGACTCACGCAGCCTTGTAGCCAACCTTGTAAAGTCACTGTCACTTGATATGATGCAGAAACCATCAACCTTTTCGGTATACAGAATATCCATTGCATCAATAATCAAGGCAGAGTCTGATGAATTCTTACCATAAGTATAGCTATACTGCTGGATGGGCGTAATCGCATTTTCCAGCATCGCATTCTTCCAGCCAGACAGTGCAGAGCTTGTCCAATCTGCGTAGATTCTCTTGATTGTGGGTGTCCCGTATTTTGCGACCTCCTCTAATATCCCCTTGATGTTCTTATATGGCACGTTCTCAGCATCTATTAGGACCGCAAGTCTAAGGTCATCCAAATTAGGCATAAAAACTCCCCTTTATCTTTATTCTGCTTCTATTCTATCACATTTAGATATTCCCCAGTGATTTATCTGCCTTATTGAACAAACTACCTCATCTGCCGATGATAAATCCTGCTTACCGGAATTGGGACTAACAAATCCCACACATCGCATTCCGGCTCGCTTTGCAGCCTTGACCCCATGCCCTGAGTCCTCTATTACCATGCAATCAGAAGGCTCGACACCCAGTCCCTGTGCCGCCTTAAGAAATATATCGGGAAATGGTTTGCCCCTTTGTACCTCTTCCCCGCTGATAACCACCTCGAAATACCCGGCTAGGCCAAGATTGCTAAGCATAAATTCGATAAACTCTCTCGAGGAGGAGGATGCCAGCCCTATCCTCACTTCGCCACCCTTAAGTTGTTCCAAAAGTTCCCTGATACCATCTATCGGCTCAAGCTTCCTGTCGCCGATCAGCAGCTTTTTATAGGAGAATTGTGTCTCCAGCAACTCCTCTACTGTTGCTTCCAGCTGGTATTTCTCACGGAGCTCTGCCCACATATCCGGATTGGATACTCCTACATAGCGGCTCAGTTCTTCATCCGTAATATACTTCCCATAATGCTTCATCGTCATCCTGTCCGATTCAAAGTGAATAGGCTCGCTATCTACAATTACACCATCCATATCAAAAATAACCGCCTTAACCATTGTTGCCTCCTTTTAGCTGCAAATAAATCAAAATATAGCCAACTATATTTCTTCGCCACAGCCCTTACAGAATCTTGCATCCTCATCGTTAAGGGTATCACAGCCTCTGCACCTTACTTTTATTACTTCTTTGTCCTCCTGAGGCTTGCTTATCTTATCCACAACATCTATATTGCTGATAACATCGTTAATCATTCCGCCCTTAGCCTCACTAAATGGTTTCAGATCCTCCCTTGCCTTTTCCGGATCAAGCAGCAGTCCGGAACCGGCCGCTCCCTTAGCGCCGATATTCATAACAACAAATCCTGCTATCATCAAAACCATACCCAATATTGCGTTAACAAATGAAGGTTCTCTACCCATAAACGGTTCATTCATAAAGCTTGCAACGGAGAAGAATACAGAAATAAAAAGTATAAATCCCACTATTGCCATCCCAATTCCAATATAGTATGCTGCTTTCCTTTCCCCTGATATCTTTGCCATAAATCCACCTTTCCTCATACATTAATATTCATACACCTTGACATTTCTATATTTAGTATATCAACCATCTCCACAAAGGCAAATTAAAATTCACGAAAAAAGGTCCCTGTTATCCACCGTCCCTCATTCTATCTGCCAAACATATTCATCACACCATGCAGTAGAATAGTTGAATAGCAATTTTTAGTCTTGTATCTGGCTATGCCCAACACAACCCCAAAGCAAAGCCCTGTAACAGCTTTCATCAACATTATAAACGGCAATCTGTCTGAAGCTACTCTGGATGCGATTGAGTCGACATAACCTAGATGCCAAACTGCAAACAACAGCGTTGTTAGTAAATAGACAGTGAGACCTCTCCTATACTCTTCTTCGAGCTTATTCCAAACATAACCTCTAAATATCAGTTCTTCAAATACAGGTGTTATCACTGATGAATATACCATCAAGGAAATAGTATAGAGCGAGCTGTCTCCTGTAATAAAAGGAGTCGAAATAAGTAGTGTTAATGCAAAAGCGGTCGCTATTGCATAAGTCGCTTTATGATTAGTAGGAAATACGGAAAGTGAAAAGCCCTTCTTTTTTGCAATTATTATACCTGCAAATGTCATCACAGTCATAAGTAGAGCAGATACAATGGTTTCTGTATGCAATGTTTGTTCAATAAAGCAAAACACACTTAGCTTCAGAATAATTCTGATGCCTTGTATAAACATGAGTAGAACGACTATTTTTGCTAGCGTCAAAATCTTTTTGCTCATAAACATACTGCACCATACTTCCCCTACAAATGCATGGGGCTCCCCACTACACTTCTAAATGCGCATAATCATTAAAGCTATGTATGTAAAACTCTTTATCACTTTTATTATACTTTATCATAGTTATGCTGCAATTCTCGGGTGGAGATCCTAAAAAAAACCTTTTATTTTGATCTATTTTTAGGAGCCCACAAATCAATGACCTAATCACTCCTCCATGTGTAACCACTGCTACATTTCTAAAATCAGTTTTTATTATCTCGGAAATCACATTCTTCGCCCTCTGCCAAACATCCTCACCACATTCTCCATTTGGTGGATAGTGAAGATCAAATTTATGTTTTCTAAACTCTTCAATAAAAAGGGGATAATTTTCTTCTAAATAACGCCATCCGTATAAATCACAGTCCCCCATATGAATTTCTCTTAATTCAGGTTTTGTAATTATCTCTACACCTAAATACTTATTTATTCCCTCTGCCGTTTGGATTGCTCTTTTCATATTACTAGAATAGATTTTTCCGATGCTGTACTTTTGTAATCTCCTTCCGACCAAGTCTGCTTGTTTAAAGCCTTCTTCAGTCAATCCAAGTGCTTCATGGTTTTTGTCTGCCTCCATTTTTTGTCCATGCCTTATCAAGAAGATATTCACATCTCAATCCTCCCTACATTAATTCCATACCCTTCAAAGCATGTCACGTATCTGATTATTTAATCTTTATCCCAAATTCTCTTAGCGACAGCTTAAGCCTTTCACAGTTCTCAAACTTTATAGTATGAATTCCTTCATTTTTAGCTATCTCAAGGAACTTTTCCCTATCATCTATAAATAGGCAATTATTTGGTGGTAAGTTTGTTTTCTTAAGTAGACTCAAATAAATTTCAGGATTAGCTTTACCACATTTCATTTCATACGAATAAAACCTGTATTTGAACATTTTTAAAAAGCCATGTACTGCTTCTATATATTCTGCCCATTCCTTACCATGATTAGATAACAGAACTAATAGATATCTTCCTGATAATTGCTGCACAATATCAGCCATTCCAGGAATATCATGATTAAAATTCTCCCTTATAATATTTTTCAAAATAGATTTATCTACATTCCATTGATTTCTACAAATTAACTCTTGCAAGTAATCCTCTTCAGATATATTACCTAACAGAAATTCAATAAACCAACCGCCTCGCAAATATGTTAAAATTTGCTCTTTAGGTAAAGGTATATAACGAACCAATTTTTCTTCTATTCCTGTGAGCCCTCTCACTAATGTATCTGCAAGATCAAATATTATACATTTTATCATTTCTATTTTCTCCCCCCAAAATTCAGAGGCTGGCACGGATGGCGGCTAATGATGACTATTGAACTAAAAACGAGTTTCATTCTAACTCCTTGCTTAATAACGGCAGCCCGTTTTTATGAGTTGAAGCTACTTCGCTATACATACTCTCATAAAAGTTTACGCTTGCACTGCGACGTTCCAAGGCAATTAATCTAGCCCGCTCGGTGAAGAACTTTTCATAAACATTCTTTAGCTTCCAATTATACTCTCGGAAGAAGGATGTTTCATCATCATTCACACTACCATCCTCATCAACACAGTATAAGGGCTCTGCTACAATCCCCTTATATGCCAAGGTCCTCGCTATGCCTAATGCACCTGTTACGTCAAGCTTATCAGAGTCGTACAGTACTTTTGCTTCCATACTAACCGGGGGATTGCTATTCCTGTATCTATGGGTAGAAATGCAGTCCTTCACATGTTGGGCCTTAACCTCGGGCCAGCCAATATCCAGTAGAAATTCATATGCCATATCCGCCCCAACAAGCGCATGATCAAGCGTCGGATCGCGAAACTGAGCATCACGCCCTATATCATGTAAGAGTGAAGCTGCAATAAGAACATCTTTATCAATGTCATAGTCCCTTGCTATGTCTAATGCATTATATAAAACACGATATATATGCTGACAATCATGGGCACCATCATTCATAAGCGAAAGCATGTGATTCTCAATCTTAATATACATATCCCTTAGCACAATATATCTCCTCTCTTAAATTGCCACTCCTCACATGTTCATAACAAATCCCGTCTTGATGCCCTTTCGGAATCCGACACTTTCATAGAATTTCAAGGTTTCCTCCTTCTTCGAGCCGGTCATGAGCATAACCTTATAGCAGTTATAATCCCGTGCTATATCCTGAGCCTTCTTCAGAACCATTTTACCATAACCCTTATTTCTATATTCCCTATGCGTAACCACATTTTCAATCAAAGCATAAGGCCTTGCGCTCCGAGTCAGATTTTTAATTAGGCTTATTGTGCATGTTGAGACAAGCTTTCCGTCCACCTCACACACCAGGTATATCCAATTGGGGTTGCTATAAATTTCACCCCATAATTCTTTCAGTTCAGGGCTATCAGGCAAAACAGGATCCCCATTGTCAAAATGCCTATACAAGTCCAGCAAATCTCTTAACTCTTCGTATCTGGTTTTTCTCACAACCACTTTGCTTTCCACGAGCAACACGCCCCTTTGTATCTGGCAAATCCGGATCTACATGTCCCTTTCTTTATCGAGATATACCAGTGTCAGCTTCTTATTGACCTGTTCTTCTTTGACGGACCGATATCCTAACCTGCCGTAAAAGCTCAAGTTCTTCAGACTATTTTTCCCTGTGAACAGTGAAAACCTCCTGCAATCAGGGAAACAAGCCTCGATATGCTTCATGAGCATCCTACCGATTCCTTTATTTTGACGAGTCGGATCTACCATCAGTCTGCCAATATGACAAACCCCATTTTCTTCAAATGCTCTTACCGAACCAATAATTTTCCCTTCTTCAACAGCTTTAAGGATAATCATCCTGCTGAAATCTTCCTCCATGCTCTCCATCGTCTGGGTCAATGGAGGAATAGAATAATCATCACAAAGCTCTGCCTCGCTCTGATAGGCTAATTTCTGCAATACAAGGATCTCATCCAAGTCATTCTTTACAGCTCCTTCAATCAGCATAAAGCTTTTATCCCTCCTCAAAAATAAGCGTCAACTAGCACATGTTTTACGATATTATACATTAGCTATAAATAAAAGTAAATGTTACTCAATTTTTCGACCATTGTAGTGCTTTTTTCAGTAAAATACTGCATTTTGGGCTCAAAATGAAGAAATAATCAAAAATATACACCACAATTCATTAAATTTTGAGCATTTATCCGAATGCCCTATCACATTCCACTTCAGACATGCCGATATATACTACATCAGGGTCGGTAATATGCTGCATTTTCCACCTGGCTCAGGAATTGCCGCATTTCCCACAATAATAAGCGTATCCGGTTATGGAAGACCGGATTACTCATTCGCTCATAGTATGCAAGGAGGCGTTATTTATGAGGATCGATAGCTCATCCGTATCATTATACGGCAGCAGCACATCAGTCGAAAGACATACAAAGGATGAATCCTTAAAAGCATGGGTAGGCACGACAAGACCCGTCTTTGAAGGTGAAAATAACACCGGTATTCTTACCTCACCTATATTTGCACAGCCTGAAAACCCGCTGCAGCTTTCTCAGGAAGGCATAAAGGCACTGGAAGATCAAATGAGCTCAGCTTCAGCCTGTAAAGCTTGTGATGATGACGAATACTTGCTGTCACTCAGTGATGAGGATGAAATGAAAATCTATCTACTGCAAAAAATGGTTGAGTATTTTACCGGGAAGAGGCTTAAGCTCATAATACCCAAGAAAATTCGTCTGAATGACTCAAGGCCACAAAATGCTACACCACAGCCTGCGCAGGCTCCTCAGCGTCAGGGCTGGGGTATTGAGTACGACATGCGCGAGAGCCATTATGAGAAGCAAACAATGTCATTCTCAGCCAAAGGCTCGGTTAAAACCTCTGACGGACGAAAAATCAACTTTGATTTGGATTTGAACCTGAGCAGAGAATTTGCTTCCACAAGGAGTCTATCCATACGCGCCGGCGATGCTGCCATCAAGGTAGATCCTCTTGTAGTAAACTTTGGGAGCGCCAGTGCATCACTCACCGATAAGAAGTACCAATTCGATATTGATGCGGACGGCACAAAAGACCAGATATCCTTTACAGGTGAAGGCAGCGGCTTCCTGGCATTCGACATCAATAACGATGGCATAGTAAACAATGGTATGGAGCTGTTCGGTCCACAAAGCGGCAATGGCTTCTCTGATCTAGCCGAATACGATGAGGACAGGAACGGCTGGATTGATGAGAATGATGACATATACAGCAAGCTGCGTATCTGGACAAAGGATGAGGACGGCAAGGACCAGCTGTTTGCCCTTGGTGCAAAAGGAATCGGTGCAATATATCTGGGCAATGTAACTACTTCCTTCGACCTAAAGCAATCAGGCGCAGAAACTTCCGCAAATAAGTCCCTTGGAAGCATAGCTCGAAGCGGTGTCTTTCTCAGGGAAAATGGGCTTGCTGGGACGATTCAACATGTTGACTTGACTATCTGAATAAGTCAAAGGTTATCTGAAGACGCCTGGCAGCATGAAATTTCAATCTTTTGTTAATCATCATGGGCATCGCTATTTTTAGCATGCCCTTCTCTTTTATTACAGTTCATAGACCTCGCCATTGTTAAAAGTAATAATAACCTTGAAACTGTAGGTCGGATAATTATTAAGCTTCACAGGTGCACCTGTTTGTGAATGCAGAATACTTACCAAATAATCCCCATGCTCATAACCTTCCTCGTCTGTAGAAATATCGCCATACTCTAGTTCAGGTGCACTTTCAGCATTTATTTCACCAGCTGCTATCATCACATTCATTCTATCTCTGGCCTCTGAGTTGACTATATTGTAATGGGTAACGTCCTTGGAAAATACTTCCTTATCCATGTAAAATGCTTTAACTACTACTTTTTTTATTCGAAAATCTTGTTGGCCAAATGTCCTATTTATAAACCTAAATGAGTAGTCTGTCCTTTGCACATTCGTACTTGTACCGCTTTCCATAAAACTCAATCTGTTCTCAAATTCACCTTTAATATTTTGGTAGTATGCATTTGAATTCAACTTTTTCTGACTTCCGTCAGCAGACTTTTGATACACATTAAGCTCATAGTTCTCATTGCAGGGTAGCTCTACTTTGCAGGTATAGTTTATTCCATTTGCAGATATGCACTCATAATCATTTTCTTTTGCATTACCCTGTGTAGATGCATTAAGGTAAACCTTTGAGGCGGCATCCGACTGCTTTAGGCTAAACTCAACCAACCCCTTTACAATGCCCGTTTTTGTATCCACGCCACTATATGTAAATTTGAAATCAGACACCATGCTTTGGTTTTCATTTATAAGCATTTCCATCTCATTTGAGATACTATAGCGTAAATGATTCAGTCCGCTGTTAATGCTTGACTCCATAGTCGAAATACGGCTCTGCAGTTTTTCCATTTCTCCCTTAAACTTAACATTTTGATAAAACTGCAGTCCTACTATTACTATCAAAGCAAAAATTATTAAATTAGACTTTCTACTATTCTCCATTTACTATCACCTATTAAATATCTATTTTTTTAACCTGAACACATTGCACACATCCATTTTATGACTTTAAAAGCTGACGCACAACACAAATATCAAACATTCGTTCAGCGTATGCTATTCCAAAACATTTATCATGCTGATGCTTTCCTTTCCGCTGTTTCATCCTTCGACTTTTTCGCACCCAGCTTTAGCTCCGATACCAGCATCCCCGCTAAAATCAGCAGACAGCCCACGACCTTACTCAGTGAGGGCATTTCAGTAATACCTTCAGCGTTAGGAATAATCATGGCAAAGATAACAGCAAACACCGGCTCCGCAGTAAGTATCAGCGCCGTATGAGTTGGCGTCGTATGCTTCTGGGCGATTGTCTGACCACCGAAGGCCAGCGCGGAGCCAAGGACCGCCGTAAAAAGAATTATCCCTATAACAGTACCGTTTATCTCCAGCGGCTTTCCCGCATCAACTGTGAGCCAGAGTCCCGTACTTGCTGCTCCAACAAAAAACAACTGTAAAATAGCCAGTAGCGGCGCGTCCTCCGTCATCGTGAACCTATCTATGGCTATTATTTGAAAAGCCCAGCAAATGGCGCACAGGAAGGTTAAGAAATCACCGTAGTTGAAGTCAAAGTTCAGTCCGCCCGAGAGAAAAAACAGTCCGATGAATGCAATGATAATACCAATAGTGGAAGCCCTGTCAGGCCTCTTCTTAAGTAAAAAGGCTGAAATTACAGGCACGATGACTACATTCAGTCCGGTAATAAATCCGGAGTTAGAGGCGGAGGTTGTGTATAGCCCAACGACCTGAAATGCCATTCCCCCGAACATAAATAACCCAATAATGCCTCCATATAGCAATGCCCGCTTATTTATTCTTCTCAAATTTTTATTGAAAATCACGGCCAGGACAAGGGCCGCAAGTAAGAATCGAATTGAAAGGTAGGCATATGCCGGTATATATGCCAGAACCATTTTCATCAGAGGAAAGGATGCGCCCCAAACTACAGTTATTCCCAACAGCAATAAATCTGCCCTTAATTTTGTAGTCATTTACCAGTGAACCTTTTGCAAGAATACTCTTGTTCCTTTTTAGCTTATTCCGGGGACAGTTCTCGTAATGGACTTTCCAGAGCTGTTCCCTTTCACTCAATTTGGGGACAGTTCTCGTAATGGACTTTCCAGAACTGTCCCCTTTCCATTTACACTACTGAGTTTTTACTGACAACAATCGGGTAATCGGCCTCTCCCTTGAGATGCTTCCCCTCGGTCATAACAACATTCTTATCTATTATAACATATTCAACAGAAGCGCCCTCACCAATCGCAGAAGCCTGCATGACAATACAATTTCTCACAACCGCTCCCTTAGCGACTGTGACCCCCCTGAACAGGACACTGTTTTCTACTACTCCCTCAATGAAGCAGCCATCTGCAACGATGGAATTGGTAACCTGTGCCTCCTCATTGTACTTAGCGGGCGCCTCATCCTTAACTTTTGTATATATTTTCCCCCCGCTGATAAACAGCTCTTTCCTAATGTCCGGGTTCAACATATCCATGCTGCATTTATAGTAAGACTGGACAGTGCTAATATTGCGCCAGTATCCGGAAAATTCGTATCCGTAAATATTCAACACATCAAGCTTCTTGATGAGTATATCCTTTACCCAATCATATTGCCCATGTGCGATACATTCCTCCAACAAAGAAATGAGAAGCGTCCTCCTGATCATATAAATTCCTATGGAGCCCAGATTAGTCTGAGGATTCATCGGTTTCTCCTGCAGGTCGATCACCCTGTTATTCTCATCAAGAGTGATGATACCGAGTCCGGACAACTCTTCAGAGGTATAATCATGCATCTTCCGATATGCTATCGTAATATCTGCATTATTTATTAGATGGTAATCCAGCATCCCATCAAGCTTCATTTTGAAGATGCTGTTTCCCTGAGAAATTACTACATATTCCTCATTGCTTCGTTTAAGAAAGGACATATTATTGTACATGGCATCCGCACTGCCTCTATACCAGCCAATATCATCCTCCGAAAGAGAAGGCGGGAAAAGAAATAAGCCATCAGTCTTTCTATCAAGATCCCATTCCTTGCCGGAACCCAGATGATCCAACAAGGAGCGATAGCTGTATTGCGTCAGTACACCAACATTTTTTATACCCGAGTTCACCATATTGGATAATATGAAATCGATTGCTCTAAATTTTCCTCCGTAGGGAATGGCGGATACCGATCTTATAGATGACAATTCCTTCAACGCGGGCTTCTTCCATCCGGAGAGGATTAATCCCATTGTGTTAGTCATTCACATATACCCCCTTTGTATACACTTGCACCTGAGCAAATCTTGCTTGAACAAAAGTCCTCCTGTCGAGCATCCATGTCAACCATGACATTTTTCCCAATAGTTGTGCCTTCCGGGATTTCGGCTCCTTCCCCCACGACAGTAATCCCCGAATTATATATGTTTGGTTTGTCTGCGTTAGGAAGATTGTCGCCCTGACCGATGGTGACATTGTTATATATTCTGACATCTTCACTGATTATGCATTGGTCAAGGTGGCAATTCTCGCCCACATGTGAGTTTGACATAACAATTGAGTTTTCAATAAGCGTCCCATTTTCTACGATTACGCCCGGAAACAAAACGGAATTGCGCACTGTACCATAAATCATACAGCCCTCTGCAATAACCGAGGTCTTAACACTCCCCGTCGCTCCAATGTAATGGGGCGGTTTGACAGGGTTTGGCGTATATGTCCTCCACTCCGGATCATATAGGTTGAAATCAGGGATCCTCTTCACCAGATCCATGTTGGACTCCCAAAAAGCCTGTATTGTCCCTACATCCTTCCAGTAGCCAACAAATTTATAGGCCCACATTCTGCGCCCGTCAGCCAGCATCGTAGGAATAATGTCCTTTCCGAAATCATGGTCAGAATCCTTCTTTTGCTCGTCACGTATGAGATATTCTCTGAGAATACTCCATGTAAAAATGTAAACCCCCATTGAAGCCAGAGTACTTTTAGGGTTTTGCGGCTTTTCTTCGAATTCATATATCTTACCATCATTATCAGTGTTCATTATTCCATATCTGGATGCTTCTTCATAGGAGACGCTAATAACTGATATTGTCGCCTCCGCCATGTTCCTTTTGTGGAAGGTAAGCATTTCAGAGTAGTCCATCTTATAGATGTGATCGCCCGATAGAATAATGACATATTCGGGATTGACCTTATCGATATAATCGATATTCTGTCCAATTGCATTGGCGGTGCCTTTGTACCATTCTCCAGAATCCTCCTTCATATAGGGCGACAAGATAGTAAGGCCACCATTCATCCTATCTAAGTCCCAGGGCTTTCCGATACCAATGTGGTTGTTCAACTTCAGCGGCTGATACTGCGTAAGGACCCCAACTGTGTCAATCCCGGAATTGATGCAATTACTAAGTGAGAAATCAATAATCCTGTATTTCCCGCCGAACAAAACCGCAGGCTTAGCTGCTTTCTTTGTCAGGACACCAAGTCTGCTTCCCTGTCCTCCGGCGAGTAAAAGTGCTGCAATTTCCTTCTTCATCACCGTCGACACCTCCCTGTCATCATCCTATCAATTTTATGTCTGG
Source organism: Clostridiaceae bacterium (assembly GCA_012730015.1). GTDB lineage: Bacteria > Bacillota > Clostridia > Acetivibrionales > DTU013 > JAAYBT01. Next base: position 28,283 of record JAAYBT010000214.1, on the reverse strand, counting down.
CTGTTTTTAAATATGTATTCAGTTTTACTATTTGATAACTCGAGATACTATATACTAATGATAACACAGAAATAGCTTATCTACTATTACTTGATCTCTATTTCATAGATTTTTTTCATTTGTCTTTATGTCCATAACTTTTGAAGCCTGTCTTTTTTGAAAAAGGTAACTATGCTATAATTGGTTCAGGTCAAATGCCCCTGCATACACAAGCATTACCTTGGGGCCACTATGAACTCGGAGGTTTAAATGAATTCACTGGGCAGCAATAAAGAGATTGTTCAAAACAAGCTGATAATCATGTATATAATACAGGGACTCAATATGCCCGTTAGTAATATTCACATCACAAGGCTAATATTGGAAACACGTCTGATGAACTACTTTATGCTCCAACAATCCCTCAACGAGCTTCATGAGGGCAAGCTTGTTTCGCTTAGTCACGGCCAATATATCCTAACCGGGGCAGGTGCCAAGGCGCTGCAATATTTTCTCAACCTTATTCCCCCGGGAATAAAAAAACAGCTGGACAAGGTAGCCTCCTCCAACCGCAAAGATATTCGCGAGGAGACACTTATCACAGCCGATTTTATCCCTGAAAGCGAAGTGAAGTTCACTGTCTCTTGTGGTATTAAGGAGAATGATTTCGCCCTTATTGAATTGAAAGCAGCCGTAGGCACAAAGAAAGAGGCCCGCTCCGTTTGCGAGAACTGGAAAAAACACTCTTCCGAAATATATATGGAGATCATAGAAGCCCTTACAAAAAACCGGGAGTGAAAAAAGCTTGCAAGGCCGCTGATTATATCTTTTTGTACCTGCTGTTAAATTTGTCGACAATAAACACCTTAAAAACCTCGAGGTTGTCTACATCCTTTTTCCTTATCAAGGACGCTTGATTTACTGTCAGGTAAAAAATGAAGTAGTCCTTGCTCTCCATTAAGGCAAAAAACTGATCATATTTCAATTCGCTCGATGATTTAAGGGATTCGTTTTCCATTACCATTCTATCATCGTAGAATTTCAAAGTACTAACGCTGTCAAAAGCACCTGTTTTATCTGTTTTTACCCTTTGCGCATTCTTTCTTTCAACTTTAAGTACAATAACAGCAACGGCCAGTGCGAACAGTAGAATCCAGCTTATTATAAGCCGTGTCCAACTGAAACTACCATTGTCAAAGCCGATTATCAGGCCGCCAGCCAAAGATATCAAGGCCAGAAGCGGAATAACTAATTTATTCCTCAAAAAGGTTGCGATATATAGAAAATTTCTATAATCTCCTTTTGTCATAGATGTGTTTATAACGATTTTTGGCTCCTCCAATTTAACCCTCCTCTTGCGAGCATTTCATAAATAATCATTGCTCAGCTAATCATTAATGTTCTTATTAATAGTCCTTCTAACCGACAAAAGCATTGGATTAAAATATTTCTTCCAGAATTTGTTTGCAAACAAATTAGCTGTTTCAAAATCAACGTGTATGCTTTTTATTCCCTGGCTATTACAAAAATCAAAGACACTCTTCAACAACTCTTTACCTAAGCCTTTGCCTCTAAATTCAGGTTTAATATACGCGCCTAGCTCATCAATTTGGCCACTATTACTGACAGATAAATTGATAATGTCGTTCTCTTTAGACACACTTAGGTTAATAAGGCCTATAGCCTTACTACCATCAAAAGCAATAAATACATTGCTGTTTCGAATGACTTTTGATATGTCGTCTGTTGAATACAGGTCTCTTTTTAGAAAAATCGGGGCAGAGCTATAATATTGCCTCGACTCTTCAACTAAACTATATAATATTTCTAGGTCTTGTAATTCGGCTTTTCTGATTTGGTACCCGGAGGTACAATTTATTTCAATATTTGGGCAGGTAAACCCATCAACCAGATACGAACCAAAGCCCAGGTCATACAGAATAACCCTGAGCTTAAGATCATTATAGTTGATTATCCACATATGGTTAAAGATATCCCTATCTACCCACTCTTTAGAAACGCTTTTATATAAGGACAAGTATGCCTCTTGCTTATATTCCTCAACCGCAGCATGTGCTGTCGGCGGGCAAAACACTGAATTCTCACCATTGAAGGGGAACAGGTCATATGCCATAAAGCCAATAACGGCTTTATCAAGCTTAGCAACTATAGCAGTTGCGTCTTGTACCTTGCTCCTAAGAAACTCTTCTAGTTCACCTGTGTTGCTTTTCCAATAATCCGGATATGCCTCATCACTACTGCAGTAACGCTCATACTGCTCCTGCCATATTCCTAAAGCTTGAGTGATGTCTGACTCCTGCATCCTACATGTAATAATCTTATTCCACATCTTATCCTCCGACAATGTTTTTTTGCTCAAATCAGTTAACATAGTTCAAGAAAAGCATGTTTATCAGTCCCCTGCTCCAAATTTTCCGCATAATATCGGCGAATTACCTAATCCTGATAAGCAAAAGATAATGTCTTGGTTTCCATTATCTTGCTTGATAATTTTGCCCTGTAACGTAAGGCTTTGCCCTAAAGCGTCAGGCTGATATCCTTGTGCTTTTGCGACTCCTTATAAAGAACAAACTTGCTGCCGATTACCTGCACCACATCGGCGCCAATCCTCTCAGCTATTGCTTCGCTAACCTCACGGGCATCAGTTTCAGCGTTTTTAAGTACAGATGCCTTCACCAACTCCCTGGCCTCCAGCGCGTCATTAAACTGCTTTATCAGATTGTCTCCGATGCCGCCCTTTCCAATTTGGAAAATAGGGTCAATTGTATTAGCCATGCCCTTCAGGTATTTTCTTTGCTTGCTTGTCAGCATACTTTTTTCCTTTCTTATAGCTCATAGTTTCACATATCTATACAATCTATCGCACATAATTTTTATGCATAATTCACCTCTGCAAGTCGTCTACAGCACACAAGATTCTACTCTACATCGCGCAGTCTATATCAAGATTACCCAGCCCAGATAGCCAGCCGCAAATATCCTAGGGTACATAATCGAACTCGGTATCGTCTATCCTTACCGTGTCGCCCTCCTGGATTCCCATCTCCTCCAGTGCCTCAATAACGCCCTTGGACTTAAGTGCTCTCTGAAAATACTGCAGCGACTCATACACTCCAAAGTTTGTTGAGCCTATCACCTTATTAACCCAGCTTCCTTCAACAATGTAGACCTTGCCTTCCTTCCTTATCGTAAAGGGCTCCTCTTCCTCCTGAACTGTATAGACCACCTCAGGCTGTGCGTCGGTCAAGGGAGCAGAATCGGGCAACTCTTTGAGCCGTGAAGCAACGTGATACATCATTTCCTTAATTCCACTGTTAGTCGCTGCAGATACGGGAAACACCTTATAGCCCATCTCTTCGACCGCCTTGGTAAAGCCCTCCAGCCTCTCATGTCCTTCAGGTAAATCTATTTTGTTTGCTGCAACCACCTGGGGCCTTTGCGCAAGCCTTGGATTGTATTGCCTAAGCTCTTCATTAATAGTCCTGAAGCTGTCAAGAGGGTCACTGCCATCAACACCGGCCAGGTCTACAACATGCACAAGCAGCTTTGTCCTCTCCACATGCCGCAGGAACTCAAAGCCCAATCCGACTCCTTCATGCGCACCCTCAATAAGTCCGGGAATGTCAGCCAGTACGAAGCTGTTGCCTTCATCCACACTGACCACTCCAAGGTTAGGCTCCAGGGTAGTAAAGGGGTAATCAGCTATTTTAGGAGTTGCTGCAGAGGTCATGGACAAAATTGTTGATTTTCCCGCATTTGGGAAGCCCACCAGTCCAACATCCGCAATAAGCTTTAGCTCCAGCTCAACCTGATATTCCTCCCCCGGATCTCCGGCCTTTGCAAAGCTGGGAATCTGCCTTGTGGAAGAGGCGAAGTGCTGGTTGCCGGCACCACCCTTGCCTCCCTTTGCAATCACATTGCTCTGCCCATGCTCTATCATATCGGCAAGTATTCGCCCATTGCTCATGTCCCTAATAATCGTTCCGGGCGGAACCTTGATAATCAAATCCTTTCCACCCTTTCCCGAGCAGTTGGACGTGCCGCCCTTCTCACCGGATTGGGCAACATATTTTCTCTTATATCTAAAATCCACAAGAGTCCTGAGACTATCATCCACGACAAATACTATATCTCCGCCCTTGCCGCCATCACCGCCATTTGGTCCTCCCGCTGCAATATACTTCTCTCTGCGGAAGGAAACCATTCCATTCCCGCCGTCTCCGGCCTTAATACTTATTTTTGCCCGATCTATTAGCATGCTTTACTCCTCCGAAACTGCCTTCATAACTACTGATACCTGCCTTCGCAGCATCCTCAAATTGCTCGTCAACCCACTGTATAGCTATTTGAGCATCCATGCAAAAAGTCCCAGCTTTATGTGCCGGGACTTTGCTTTCTTATATTACATTGAAATTATACTTACCTGTTTCCTGTCCTTGCCCATTCTTTCAAAGCTAACCTTGCCGTCAACGAGGGCAAATAGCGTGTCATCCTTGCCTCTTCCTACATTGTTGCCAGGATGAATCCTTGTGCCCCTCTGCCTTACAAGAATGTTACCGGCCAGAACGTGCTGTCCGTCGCCTCTCTTGACGCCAAGTCTTTGCGCCGTACTGTCACGGCCGTTTCTTGAGCTGCCGACTCCCTTCTTGTGAGCGAACAGCTGGAGATTTATTTTAATCATCGGAACCCACCTCCTCTTCAACTACTAAAACATATTTACCGTATGATAGTTCTATCTGCTTGAAACCAATCACAGCCGCCTCAAGAATGATGCCTGCCGTTGATTCTTGTTGTTCTGACATTCTGCCTGGCAAGCGGATTGTCATATGCCCGTCCCTTTCATCGTAACAGCCCTTCAGCCCCGCCAAATCTTCCAGCGAACCGGCTGCCGTATATGCTGTTACTGACACTGCCGCGCAGATTATGTCCTTTCCTGCTCGGTCATAGCCTGAATGCCCGTCAATTTTCAAACTTCTGATAGAACCTGTCTTGTCCCTTGAAACAACAATCTTAACCATTTCAATCAAACACTGATCTTTTCAATCTGTACCTTTGTATATGGCTGCCTGTGACCGGTCTTTCTTCTGTAATTCTTCTTAGGCTTGAACTTAAAAACAATGATCTTCTTGTTTTTACCCTGCCCAAGTACCTTGGCCGATACACTTGCATTCTCCACCAACGGCTTACCAAAAGTAACATTTCCTTCATTAGAAACAGCAAGGACTTTGTCAAAATTCACAGTTGCTCCATCGTCTGCATCAAGCTTCTCGATGAATACCACGTCACCTTCCTGTACTTTGTACTGTTTGCCGCCTGTCTCAATTACTGCGTACATGGTTTATACCTCCTGCTATCAGACTCGCCGAACCCTAGGCAGCTATGGGATAATGCTAAACTCCTTTGCATTGATCCAGCATTGCATTTAAAGCCTTAGCCGAGCGGTTACCGAAATAGTTTACCACAGGAGTGTGTCGATGTCAAATTCGTTTTTTTTGTTGAGGTTTTATATCTATTAGTGCCGATTTTGACCGCCCAAAATCGGTGAAAAGGCGCCACTCAAACGACGTGGTGTCTACTAGGGCACTGCTAAAAAGTCTTCTATGCCTCGGCCTCCAAGCCTTCTGTCTTTACTGCTGCGGAGGGCAACATATTTCCAGTACCCTCGCAATGAGGACAGGCAATGTGCAGCACAGTGGACAGCTCCTGCTTCACCTTTTTTCTTGTCATTTCTATGAGCCCAAGCCCCGTCATTCCAACAACCGTAGTCTTTGTCCTGTCCCTTTTAAGCGCCTGCCTCAAAGCATCAAGCACCATCTGCTGATGCTCCTGCTCGTTCATGTCAATGAAATCTATAATAATAATCCCACCGATATCACGAAGCCTCAGCTGCTTGGCTATTTCACCGGCAGCTTCAATATTGGTCTTCAATACGGTATCCTCAAGGTTTCTGGCACCTACATATTTGCCTGTATTAACATCAATTGCCGTCAATGCCTCGGTCCTGTCAATTACCAAATAGCCTCCGCATTTTAGCCAAATCTTCCTTGAAAGTGCCTTACGTATTCTGGCGTCAAGCTGGTAATGCTCAGACATGTCGCCATCTGCGCTGAAGTACTTTACACGGCGCTTCAAGGATGGAGATAGCATCTGCACAAGCTCCAGCACTTTAGCATATTGATCCTTATCATTAATTATGAACTTATCTATGTCCTTGGTGAATAAATCCCTCACTGCCCTGTAAACAAGGCCTAAATCCCTGTGAATGCATCGCGGAACCGGACCGCTTTGCTCACCTAAACGGATGCTTTCCCACAGTTTAAGAAGGAATTCCAAATCCTCAACAAAATCCTGCCCCTCATTGCCTTCTGAAGCTGTCCTTATAATAAGCCCCATTCCTATAGGCTTCAATTCTTCAGCAATCTGCTTAAGCTTGGAGCGTTCACCCTCATTTTCAATTCTTCTTGAGACCCCTACATAATCTGCATTAGGCAGCAGCACCAAATACCTGCCTGGCAAGGTAATATTCGTAGTCACCCTTGGTCCCTTTGAACCAAGTGGCTCCTTTGTGACCTGAACCGTCAGCTCCTGTCCGGGTTTAAGCAGGTCTGCGATATTGCAGGGTTTCGAGCCACTAGCGCCATTAGTGCTACTAGTACCGTTAAATGCCTTATCATCCTGACTATTATCTTCATTACCCTTCTCATCATAGCTTTTATCATCATTGCCATTCTCAAAGTCATCTTCAGAATAATCCCTGCCTGCCAGCACATCCCCTACATAAAGAAAGGCGTTTTTCTCATAGCCTATGTCAATAAAGGCAGCCTGCATGCCCGGAAGCACACTGCTTACCTTTCCTCTATAAATATTCCCAATCATTCTTTCCATGTCCGGTCTTTCAATATAAATCTCCGACAGCTCTCCGTCTTCCAGTAGAGCTACCCTGTTTTCACCGGCTCCTATGTCCACAATTAACTCGTTACTCAATGCCCAGCACCTCAAATCTATGTATAATGCAGCTTATTAATGCAATAAAGTATCATGCAATTCAACAACAAGCCTCTTCGGCATCCGCCGCTATATCAAGGCCGCCTCGTCCATTGGATCAATCATCCTTCCACCCACACAAACATAAAGCGCCTTACGGTGAATTCTGCTTGCCACTACAGAAATATTGGCCTGCTCGCACAAGGCATTAATAAAAAGCTCCGGCCTCAGATTGGCTTCGCTTCCGGCTTTGAATCCGGCCTTGATTACAAATGCCGATTGGAATATCTCATATCCCTCGGGGCGACATTCTATTGGCTCAAGCTCAATATTCAGAATTAGAGGGCGAATTTCAACTTCTCTAAAAGCTGTACTTCGATCCTTTCCCTTTGCTTCCTTCAATACCTTAATGCTTTCCCTATTAAGTAGGCTTCCCACTCTTTGCTTGGCAGTATGGAAGGAAATATCCTCATCCGAAAAAATCTCCAAAACATAATCTGCCCCTGCAATAGAAGCCATAATGTTCTTCTTTGAACTTTTGTGAGCTGCGGCAGTTATCCGTATGGCTTCCGGCAGGGATTTATTTAGCCTTTCCATAAACTGTCCCGGCGCAATCTCTTCAGTAAGTTCAAAATCGGCGCACTCGCACTCACTTGTCATCCCTACCGCCAATGGAAGCCCAAACACCATCTGCGGATGCGGATTGAAGCCCTGAGAATAGGCAATCGGCAGATTGGAGCGCCTGATGGCCCGTTCAAAAACCTTCATTAGATCAAGATGAGAAATAAATTTGACTCCTTCGCCGCGTGTAAATCCAATGCGCAGGCTATTCATCGCCATCCCCTCCCTTTCTGCCTTGGTAATCAATACAAATACCACAGCCAAAGGATGCGACTCCACAACCGGAGCAGGAGGTCATGCAATTTGGTGTAATCTCCTCCTGTTGAGCCCTGCCATTCTCCCGAAGCAGAAATCCCTTCGAAACGCCCACATCTATATGATCCCAGGGGAACACCTCATCATAGCCCCTTTTCCTGTTAGCATAGAAAGCCGGGTCAATACCACAGTCCTCGAAGGCATTCATCCATTCATCGAACTTGAAATGCTCCCTCCAGCTATCGAACTTGCAGCCCAGCTCCCAAGCTCTTAGGAGCACCCTTCCCGTCCTCCTGTCGCCTCTTGCAAACACGGCCTCCAAAAAGCTCGTTTCCGGGTCATGCCAGTTGTATCGCAAATGCTTATCCTTAATACGCATCTTCAAATAGCTCTGTTTTTCCCTAAGTGTGTCCATGCTGTCCTGAGGCTCCCATTGAAAGGGAGTAAATGGCTTTGGCACAAAAGATGAGGTGCTGATTGTCACCTCCAGCCGCCTGTTTCGAGAATCCTTTGGTACTTGATAATATTCATCCACTACCTTTTTGCCAAGGACGGCTATTCCTTCTACGTCCTCCATCGTTTCAGTGGGCAGCCCAATCATGAAATAAAGCTTCACGCCGTTCCACCCGCCCTTGAAGGCGAGGCCTACGGAGTTGAGCAGATCCTCCTGGGTAACGCCTTTATTTATTACATCCCTCAGCCTCTGTGTTCCGGCTTCCGGCGCAAATGTCAAGCCGCTTTTCCTGACCTTTTGGGCCTTTTCCATAAGCTCCAGAGAAAAAGAGTCAATTCGAAGCGAAGGCAGTGCAAGATTGACCTTCTTGGCCTCCATATCATCGAGCAGGCTGGAGGTCAACTCCGGGAGGCCCGAATAATCGCTGGTGCTAAGCGAAATAAGCGATATCTCCTCATAGCCCGTACTGTCCTGCAGCCTATTGGCCATTTCCTTGAGCCTCGCCGGGGTCCTCTCCCGTACAGGTCTATACACAAACCCCGCCTGGCAGAAGCGACATCCTCTGGTGCATCCCCTAAACAGCTCCAGGGTAGTTCTGTCATGCACAATTGATAAATAGGGTACCACCATTTTATCCGGGTAATATACACTATCAAGATCGCCAATGATCCGCTTCCTTATCTTGGTCGGGTAGCCCTCCCTCAAGGCTTCAAAAGCTTTTATCGTCCCATCCTCATTGTATGAGAAACTATAGAAACCGGGCACATAAATACCCTCTATGCTAACTATTCTATTCAGGAAATCATTCCGACTTGCCTTTTCGCTTTTCCATTGCTTATAGGCGTCCATCACTTCATTGATGATTTCTTCGCCTTCACCCATCATGAAAAAATCCACGAAATCCGCGAGGGGTTCAGGGTTGTAGGCGCATGGCCCGCCGGCACATACAAAGGGCTGTCCTTCCTTCCTGTCATCTCGAAGCAGGGGTATTCCTGCAAGATCCAACATATTCAAAACATTAGTGTAGCTCATCTCGTATTGCAAAGTAAATCCAACAAAATCAAAGTTGCCAACCGGTTCGCGAGATTCCAGGGAAAAAAGCGGAATCTTGTTCTCGCGCATTCTTGCTTCCATATCAATCCAAGGCGCAAAAACTCTCTCACAATAGGTGTCCACTCTCTCGTTAAGCAGCCCATATAGAATACGCATGCCCAAATGGGACATTCCTACCTCGTAGGTATCCGGGAAACAGAAGGCAAACCTTATATCAACCTCTGCCGGATTCTTTACAAAAGCGTTCAACTCGCCTCCTGTATATCTGGCAGGCTTTTCAACGCTTTGAAGCAATTCGTCTCTCAAAATAACTTGCAAATAGATTTTCCTCCTAAATTTATACTGTTCTGACACTACCTAAGCACAATTGCCTTTTGCAAATGCTGACAGTGCTGCTTAATGCGCATGTGTTTCCAAGCGGGTAAGGCTTTTGTAAAGCTTGGCTGCACAAATACCCGCAATATTTTGTGCTGCGGAACTCAAAACATGTGACATCGCAAAATGCCCAGGTAGGCGGCACTTCCATTTTCCAACCTAATGTTCCATAGTAGGGATGGTCAGCTCCCGCCCGTTCCATACCCCGGTGCATATAGTGCTGCCAGTCTGATGGCCTCCTGCATGCCAATAGCTCCCGCAATGCCCTTGCCGGCGATATCAAATGCCGTGCCATGATCAACGGACGTCCTTAAAAATGGCATTCCTATCGTAAGCGAAATCGTTCTCTCAAAGTCCAGTGTTTTTGTGGCAATATGCCCCTGATCGTGGTACAGCGATAGAACCGCTCCATATTTTCCGTGTAACGCCTGATGGAATACTGAGTCCGCGGGTACCGGGCCAACGACAGATATGCCCTTGGCCGCAGCCTCGCAAATAGCAGGCTCCATCTCGCTGCCCTCTTCATCACCGAATAACCCATGCTCTCCATTATGCGGGTTAAGTCCCGCTACAGCCAGCGTTGAGTCGTGCATTCCCAGCCTCCTCATAGCCTGGGAGCATCTTTCTATATATTCTATCAGCCTCTCCCTAGTCACCATGTCGCAAGCCCTTCTCAGCGGGACATGCCTGGAAAGGAAAAACACTCTCAGACCGCGCACCTGAAACATCGTTAAGGGATCATAGGTGCCGGTCAACTCAGCAAGTATCTCCGTGTGTCCTGCCTGTTCTATTCCAGCAGCCTTGATTGCCTCCTTGTTAATCGGCGTCGTGGCAATTGCCGCGACTTTCCCGGACATAGCCAGCTTTGTTACACAGGCAATATATTCATAGGCCGCTCTCCCGGCTTCAGCCTGAACCTCACCGGGGCGCAGCGCTTTAGTGTCAACATTCCCCAAATCAACCAGGTCAATTGTCCCCTGCTTGTAAAGCCCGTCGGAAGGCTCACTTACTACATTGAAAGTACAACCCGTCCCAAGGATATCCTCCATCTGCTTCAATACCTCAAGGCTCCCTATTACAAGAGGCTTGCAGGCTTCATAAATGCTTTTCTCCTTCAAAGCCTTTATAACAATCTCCGGACCTATTCCGGCCGGATCCCCCAATGGTATACCAATTACCTGTTTAGTCATCAATTCACCTCTGAAGCTTTTGACTTATCGCCAATACTATTATCGCCATTATCACTGCTTTTTATCTTCTTTTGAGAACGCCATCTTAGAAAATACCCCATACTTGCAGTAAGCCGGGCAGCCGTTGCAATTCCCATTGTCAAGAAAATACTCGTCTGGCCGTATATCCATAAACCTACCATTGGTGCAATAAAGCCGGTAATACTGGTAAGTGTATTAAATAAGGAAATATGTATAGTCTTGTTGTCCTCCGGCAGTGTGTCAAGCAGGTTCAAAAATAATGTAAGATTAAGGCCTGCAAGTGCGAATCCCGTGAGTATATTAGCCATTACTAATAGCGGGAAGTTTAAAAGCATCACATAGGGCAAAGGCGATAAAGCAACCCCGAATGCAGCAATAAACACTCCAAAGCTGTTCCCCCTCTTCGCAAGAAACTTGTTCCACAAAGAAAAGGAAAGAAACTGTGCAGCTCCTGAGGCAAAGCTTAATGCAGCCAGTTGCAGCTCGTTCAGATGTGCATATCCTGTATTATAGATGAAGAATACGGGCCATGCCATCTGCCATGTGAAATGATAAAAGAAACCACATATGCATAGTATCACAAAAGGTTTATTTCTAACTATCGTACCAAAGGTTTCCCTGCTAAACAAACGGGACCGCTTAGCAGGTTGTATCCGGTGTTCATTTCCTCTCTCATCATGATGCCTTTCTTTATGAACCTTTACTCTGGAAAAGAAGAAAATCTGCAGCAATGTTAAAGCAAAGCATAATCCATAGAAAATCTGGTACAGCACAAGCCTCTCATCATCTGACTTCGGTATATATGTAAGCATAAGCCCTGTGCCCAGCACCGTAAGCAGGCCAAAGAGCGAGCTGTACTTGCTTCTGATTGTATAGACTCTGCTGGCATAGGTCCCTTTGAAATTGTCGGCAAAATAGGACTGCCATGTAGTAAGATACAAAGAGCCCGGCCCATTCATGAAGCCTATTAAAATAACATAAACAAACACCTTTGATTCATGGGGTATCTGAGGCACAAGAGAAATAGCCGCATAAAAAACGCCAACTATAGAAAGCAATACAAGAATCGTATGTTTTTTTTTATTAATGCGTTCAATCAGCATGCCGAAGGGAATCAATGTAAAAATAGCAACAAGAGGCGGCGCAGCATTTAACAGAGCAGTATGCAGGTCGTTGCCGCCCATCCTCTTTGCAAACATCTGTATAAAAGGATTATACAGGTTAAAAACAGTTGTATAGACAACGCCCTCCAATATAAGGAACATTGCCGCTAAATCTCTATTCTTAAGACGTTTCATCTTCTAATGTCATCCTAATACAATGTAATTTGTCTAAGCAATCATATTGTACCATATTCCATAAGCATATTGTCAAAATGTCACGCAGAATGTCATCTCCCATGGATTCGTTTTTACCCATTGCATTCTCCCTGTTTTGATGTTAGAATTATAAACGCAAATTCAAATACATCGGGGTGTAGCGCAGATGGTAGCGCGCTTGGTTCGGGACCAAGAGGCCGTGGGTTCAAATCCCGCCACTCCGACCAAAAAAACCTTGGGGACTTTAGTCCTGAAGGTTTTTTTATTTGTTTAAAGGCGAGATTTGGACCCGAGAGGGCACAAGCCGTTAATAAAATGTGCTAAATGCACATTTTTAGGCGAGTGTGCCGAGACTAAAGTCGAGGCGGCAGTATGCGAGCGAAGTGAAGCAGATGGTCAAATCCCGCCACTCCGACCACAGATTGTCCGAGACCCGCTAAATTAGCGGGTATTCGGCATAATTAAATACATTATCCAACCTGCTTTCGAAAAAACAAAACAGAAATCTCAATAAGGCGAGAAAACATAATCCGAGTTCCGCTGTGACTTTTTCTTTTCCACGGCATAAGACATAATGCCCGAAGCTATACCATTTCACTGTACTTAAAGGGCCCGAAGCGTGTTTTGCTTTGCAAAAACACGGTTTGGCGTACAATTCACGCAAACGCTCATTGAATGACGGATAAGAAAAAAATAGTTTGGTATTAGTTAAGAATGGGTAATATTATGTCAAGATTTAAATATAAACTAAGAAACCGCAGATAGGAGAAGAATTATGAGAGAGAATTCGCTAACGAACCACATACGGAAGGTTAATAAGATTTTAAACTGGGTATATTTTATACTGGCATTTATCATGTTGATTGCAGGCATTGCCACAAAAACTATAGCTTCTAGTATTATTGCTCTTTTGGTGACAATTGTTTCAGCCTTCGTCGCTTTATATTTAAGGCAAAAGAAGATGGACACTGCGGCTACATATGTTCTTGTTGCATCAGCTCTGGCGCAAGTAATTCCTCTATTACCAGTAGCAGAAGGTAGTGCTTTCCTTTTAGCTATGCTGCCAATCAGTATTGCTGCGCTATATTTTAATAAACGGCTTTATATTGTTGTTGGAATTATTATTAATGCTGCTGTGATAATATATCAATTAGGAACGCCAAATTTCGATCTGGCAGCTAACTTGTTTTCTGATATTTTCCAAATTATTATAACGATAGTTATATTCTTTCTGGCAAAAGAGGGCGGAAAGCTTATACTGAATGCGAATCAAAAAGAAGCACAAGCCAAGGAGCTTTTAGATGAATTGCATAAAACGATGGATGCAATCAGGACAAATACATCAGCTTTAAACGTTGATATCTCAAAGGGCAACGAGCAACTTGAAGTAGTCCGTGAAATAAGCAGTTCAATAACATCAGCTACTCAGGAAATTACTACGGGTATTGTTGATCAGAGCAAAAGCGTTACTCAGATTAATCAGGCAATTAAGGAAGCAGATCAGAAAATATCTGAGCTGACAGCGTTCTCAGATCAGCTGGACACGGTTTCAACGAACGCCAGTGGTGTAGTTGATGAAGGTTCGGAAAAGATAAATACCATGGATAAGCAAATGGCAATAATCAACCAGTCTGTTACAAAATCCTTGGAGACCGTTAATGAATTGAATGAAAATATGGATGAAGTAAATAATTTTCTTTCTGGAATTACGCAAATTGCAGAGCAGACAAATATGCTTGCTCTAAATGCGGCTATCGAAGCCGCTAGAGCTGGAGAATCGGGTAAAGGATTTGCAGTTGTGGCTGAAGAGGTTAGAAATTTGGCGGTTCAAAGTGCAAATACCGTAGCTCAGATTAATCAAATCATCCAACAAATAAAGGATAAAACCAAAAATGTTCTCAATGAAGTTAGCAGAGGACAGATAGCGACTCAGGACGGGGAAAAAGTTGTCAAAGCTGTTAATCAGAACTTTGAAATGATTCAAGTATCTTTTAAGGATATTGGCAGATACATATCTGATGAAATCAGCAGAATTGGAAACATTGCTAATCTGTTTTCACACATCCATGTCGAGGTGGAAAGCATTGCAAGCATATCCGAGGTGCAGGCTTCTTCAACAGAGGAGTTGTTAGCAACATTGGAAGAACATAATTCAAGTATTGAAAATATGTACAATTTAATGCATGGCATTAAGAGTTCCAGCGATAACTTGCAAGGTGTTATTAAGTAGTAAGGAGTCATAACTCCATTGTCATTTAAAGTCAAACATTGCTAAGTTATGTGTGTTCTGATAAACTATAATATATACTTGATTTGCTTGTATATGAGCTTTCTAAGTATTATTAAGAAAGAGCATTTTGTAAAATTATTGAGAAAGGATTCTGATTATATGCATAATTCAATCCTAAAAAAGCAGGAAAAGTTCGCTAACTCAGTATCGTTCTACAGTGCTTTAGTAAGTAGTATAAGTGTCGGTATAAGCTTTCTATTTTTATCTTCGAGCATAACCATTACATTTATTATTTCTCTTTGTACCGTTATCACTATAATAGGAAGAGTAATAGAAAAGAAATCCGACTCTTTAACAGGCATTTCAAAGTATATATACTTGATGATTTTCGCGATTGCTCCTCTTGCTGTTTTTTATATGCTGGAGACCCTTGGAAGCTTTGGATTACCATCCATAGCCTTTAGCTTCACTTATGTATTTGTTGCGAATATGTATTACAATCCGAGAATAGTTTTATCCTATTCAGGAATTACTCTGTTACTATATATAGGAGCAATTATCGCTTTCCCTAATGAATTCACCGGAGCTTCCGGTTCGGGTAAGAATGCAGTGAGTTGGATTACCTTTGGAATATCATTCTTAATTTCTGTCTTTGTTTCCACTATATTATCCAAACGATCAAAAAAGTTGATCTTGGATATGGAAAGCAAAAAGAATGAAAGTGAAGAGCTTACCGTATTACTAAATAAATCAATCAACGACACGGCAGATAGCTCTGAAAATTTACATAATGTCGCAAAAAATCTTACTCATGGGATAAACGAGGCAAATAAGGCAGCAGAGCAAACTATGACATCAATTATCAACATTGCTGAGAGCACCTCAACGCAACGGGATTTAACAACGGAATCCTATAACGTTGTCAGTGATATATCCAATGAGCTGATGAACATTGCCGAGCGCATTTCAACTGTTTCCAGGTATGCCAAAGACTGTTCTACTATGACAAACGAAGGCAATCAGGTTATAACCTCTGCTATAGATCAAATAGAACTTATAAATGAAAACTCAACCAAGCTCACAAATGCAATAAACACCTTGGGAGAAAAATCTGCGCAAATAAGTCAAATAACTGCAATGATTAGCTCCATTGCCGAACAAACTAATCTTCTTTCACTAAATGCTTCCATCGAAGCGTCACGAGCCGGCGAAGCAGGCAAGGGTTTCTCCGTGGTCGCGTCTGAAATACGGGCATTAGCAGAGCAATCGAAGAATGCCATAGTAGAAATTAATCAAGTGATTAATCTGGTTCAAAACGAAGTAAAAAATACATTAACCATTACTAATGAAAGCAACCGTTCAGTAAACGAAGGTATCGAAATAATAAGGTCCGCCGGTGAAATCTTCGGCAAAATACTATCAGAAGTTAATGAAATTTCCAGCTATTCCGATTCCGTCTCTGAAAATGTCCAGGATATTTACAGCAACTCTCAGAGTGTTGTTTCGTCAATCAGTAAAACCAAAGAGACCTCTGAGCTAATTTCTAAATCATCTCAAGAGGTAGCGGCTGCTTCAGAAGAGCAAAGCGCAACCCTCGAGGAAATAAGCTCTGTTGCCGAGAATCTTTATAATATGTCCTACACCCTAAAGAATTTAGCACAGATGTCTTCCTCCCGTGAAACTAGCGACAAGATTGATATGTGATTCTCTCCGATGTGGATTAAAAATATTGGTGGTTAAGAATATTGATAAAATTGATAAAAACCACCTGCTGAGTTAAGCAGGTGGTTTTAAAATTATATCTGGAATGATACTATGTCTAGAATGATATTACGCCTGGAATAGTGGTACATCGATGGTAATGTCGGAAAGCGGGAATGTGCAGCAGGGGTGAATATAACCAAACTGCAGGTCTGCCATACGCCGTCCGTCAACAGACTTTGGAACATAAACATCGCCGCTTACAAGCTGCGAATGGCACCATCCGCAAACACCGCTACGGCAGCGCGCCGGAGCAGCTATTCCGTTCTTCTCCATTGCAACAAGCAGGGTATCATCAACACTACAGGAAATCACCTTAGCTTCGCCGCATATGCGTACAGTCAGCTTGAATGAACTATCCTTGCAGCCCGGATAAGCCTTGTCTTTTTCCGGATGCCTGTATTCGCCAAACAGTTCGCGGCGTACAAACTTATTTCGCAGACCAAGAGTCGCAATCTCCTTATCAACGAATTCATACATCGCCTGTGGACCGCACATAAAGATGGAATATTCGCCCGATTTCGGTGCGTATTTGCCAATAAGCTCCGCAGTGATAAAGCCTTGTTCGCAGGCGTCGGCAGGTTGTTCGCTTAGAACGTTGACTAAGCGGAAGCGGTCACAGGAATTCGCCAGCGCTTCCAATTCCTCTTGGAATATCGCCTCGGCTTTGGTACAGCTGCCGTACAGAAGCGTGAGATATGCATCCTCGTCCCCGTCGGCAATAGCTTTTGCAAGCGAGCGAAAAGGCGTTATACCACTGCCGCCGGCAAGCCCAATGATTTGCTTTGCATCACGCAATGGTTCATACGTAAAATCTCCTAGCGGTGCGGAGGCTGTGACCTTAGTTCCGACCTGCCATGAGTCTAGTATGAAGTTCGAAGCTAAACCGCCTTCTGTGCGCTTTATCGTTATCATATACTCCCCTGCAAGCGACTCCTTCGGTGAGGAGGAAATCGAATACGGGCGCGTGATAACAGAAGAGCCAATGGTCAGCTTGATGCTAAGATAGTTCCCCGCGCTGAAATAAGCCAGGCTTTGCGTCCCACTATCCGCATCAGGCACAAGTATAAAGCTCTTTACATCAGGCATTTCATCAATGACCCTGGCTACCTTTAGATACTGACATGAAGGATGAAGAGCGGCAGCAATTTCATTCGCTTTGTAGGACGAAAGCGGTGGCAGAACCTTTGCCGGGGCTTCGCTGATTTTTTGATTTCTTGTGGGTATGACCTTAGTAAACTTCATTTTATCCAATGAACGAAGATTCGGTTTTGCCATATCAGTTCCCTCCTTTGATTTTCTTTACAATGCGCTTGCCGACAGTATCCCCTGTCACATAAGCGCTGCTGTAGCCGTCCCCGCGGAATGCGTGACCGCCACAGAAGCTAAGGCCTGGAATAGTGTACTCGTTCTTCTCATTGGAGATACGGGAGAGGAGATTGTCCCAACCGGACAGCTTGTAACCATAGATGGTACCTTCGGGAGTGCCAAGATACCGGGCAAAGGTAACGGGGGTAGCAACAGATATCTCCTCTATGTACGGCATAATGGATATGCCCGACAGCTTTTCATAGTCTTCAATATACTTCTTAGCAATCCCATTCTTGTAATTCTTGTAGCCCTCGGGCTTCAGATCCTTCGGCAGATCGGAGCCGAAGACCGGAATTGTAAAGAACATTGTACATGTGCCCTCGGGAGAGCTGTCCGGTATGACGTTGTTGAGGCAGTTGACAATATAGATGCCGTCAGTCTCACGATTTTCATACTGCTTGCGTGGATTGGCATCACCCATAACGAATACTGTATAATCCTTGATGCCGAGTTCCTCCATCGAACGATCCAGACCAAGATACACAGTAGCAACTGAAATACCAAACTCGCGTGCATTAGCTAGTTTCATATCTGTTTCGGGAATCTTTTCCGGATCTGACATATTGAACACGTTGTGGGGTATTACGTTAGATATAATTTCTTTTGCATAGAGCTTCTGTCCATTCGCCACAACTCCGCAGGCAGCACCCTCATCATTGTAGAGAAACTCCGTAACTTCGCTGTTATAGCAGATTTGACCTCCGGCGTCCTGTATAACCTTGCACAACGCCAGCGAAAGCTCATGTGAACGCAAGTACGGCATAGCGGCACCATCGATTACATAGGCGTTGAGCATGTTGAGGAAGTGCATGGCATTTAGCTCATCAGTAGGAACGCCAAGATATCCCCAGTATGTACATATTATGTTTCGTGCCTTTTCAGGCATTCCGAGCGCAATCATGACTTCCTCTACGGAATGCGAGGCAACGCGCATGAAATCGCCATGCTTCAGCACCATAACCAGTCCGTTTGGCTTTCCCTTCATCTTGGTTATGTACGCAAGGGCTTCATTGTTCTTTTTGACAAGATCGAAAAGAGCACGAACACTTGCACGGCAGCCTGGAACAGCTCGTTCCATAGAATCACAAAAGTTTTCGATGCCTGATTGCATGGTTACATCATAGCCATTCTCGCCCCTGACAATTGCACGAAACATATTGTGCTCATAGCGCCAGTCTACCTTTGCTCCAAGCTCGCTAAAGATCTTATACACGGTGTCGGGAGCCTTTTCAGTACCAACGCTGGCAAGCTCGTGTAGCGATGGCTCAAACTCAAAACGTCCGCGCACAAAGCTCGTTGCACATCCTCCAGGCAGATTGTGCTTTTCAAGCAAAAGTGTTTTTAGGCCGTTCTTGGCAGTTGTTGCGGCGGCAACAAGTCCTGCGTTACCTGCGCCGACAACGATTACATCATACCGCTTGTCCATATGCTTCCTCCTCCATTCTTGGTATTAACATACACATAAAGTATATCACCCACAGCTTGTATGTCAATAAAGCAAAGGGGTTTGGGGGTTTTATACGAGGTCTTAGGAGCATTTGACAAATTGTCAACCTCCGGCGATTACCAAATACTTTCTTGCGCAGTTGGCACATCTTCCTTACATAAACAGTATAATATTGTAAACAACTAAGAAGGAATGAGTGCAATATGTATTACTATAATAATGTACCCCAATGCCCATACTTTGGTAATCTGCCGGCCTTCCAACCCAATATGGATTGCTATCCCAAGCAAGCAAAAGCCCGGCTCCCTATTCCATTAAGGGACTATGGCCCCAATCCCTTTGTTGTGGATATTGAAGCCGCAACAAAACAAAATGCCACATTCCGCACCGCTCTATGGACAGGAAAGCATCTGCAGCTTACGCTGATGAGCATTAACGTCGGAGAAGATATTGGCCTGGAAAGCCATCCCAACCTTGATCAGTTTATACGTATCGAGGAGGGCCAGGGACTTGTTTTAATGGGAGACAGGAAAGACCGGTTGGATATTCAGGCTCACGTAAGCGATGACTTCATTATCATCATACCCGCGGGCAAATGGCATAATCTGGTCAATACCGGCATTAAGCCGATAAAACTGTATTCTATCTATGCACCGCCCCAGCATCCGTATGGCACAGTCCAGCAAACAAAGCAACAGGCTATGGCAGAGGAAAATCACCACTGATTGGTAGAGGATACCATTTTTCCTCTCTTTATATCTGCCCCTCATCTTGCCAAAAGAAACCCCCAGCCACCTAAGAGCTTGATGGCTCTAGAGTTTGTTACTTCTCGAGCATACGCAGTCGAGCTTGTAGTTGGGGGTGTTCCATTTATACTAAATAACGTAGTCTTTAGCAATTCACTCTTCTAAGAACTGCGGCTCCATAGGGCTTTAGTAATACACTTGCCAAGCCCTTTTCACCGGTTAACATATCCTCCGCTTTGTCTTCACCAAAATCGACAATCCTTTGCTCTTCGGAAAAGTTCATCACGAATATGTATTCATTAAATCCATCGGATCGGACTTGAGCTGTGACACCGGGGGGCAGCTCGGTCCCAAGCACCTTCTTCAGTTCAAGCTGCGCTATCAGCGATGAATAAAAGTCTGTTAAGAAGCCCTCATCAAACCTGGCTGCCATATACCAAGCCTTCCCCTGCCCAAATGAGTTCACCGTCAGGGCTGGCCTGCCCGCATAAAAATCCTTACTGTATACACCTAATGTCTGCGCCGTTTCGGCATGGATAAGCTCGCAGAAATCTACTGCCTTATACTCTCTCTTGAGTCCGGGCATGCAGCCATCCGGCAATATAATGCCGTTGCTGTCTGTCGGATAAAGGCTGTCGATTTCCTCTGCCCATATACCCGTTACCTTGCGCAGTGGTCCGGGAAAGCCTCCGAGGAAGCACAAATCATTTTCATCCACATATCCGCTGGCGTAGGTAGTGACAAAGCTTCCTCCGCTTTTGACAAACTCCTCGATTCTTTCTCCCACACCCGGCCTTACCATATAAAGCATCGGTGCCACAAGCAGCTTGTAATTCGAGAAATCGCAGTCCATGTCAATAACATCGACTGGGACTCCCTTGTTCCAGAAGGTCCTGTAATGCACCTTACAAGTCTGCTCATAGTTTCTTCTATCCTTTGAAAAACCCTGGGCATCATCTATAGCCCAGCGATTCTCCCAGTCATATATGATGGCAACCTCTGGCCTGACAGTTGTACCGACTACATCCTCCAGCTTCTTCAATGCCAGTCCCACCTGGGCAACATCTCCGAATACCCGTGTATTCTCATGCCCGCAATGATCCACCACCGCACCGTGGAACTTCTCGGAGGATCCGCGGCCCTTTCTCCATTGGAAGTACTGCACCGTATCGGAGCCATGGGCAAGCGCCTGAATAGATGACAAGAGATGCATGCCGGGCCTCTTCAGCTTGCATGTCGGCTGCCAGTTTACCAGGCTTGGCGTGCTTTCCATAAGCATGAAGGGCTTTCCGCCCTTTAATGAACGATTTATGTCCTGCACGAAGGATATGTCAGAAGCCAACTCCCACGCCTTGTCATAATCGTTGTGCCAGCTGGGATAACTGTCCCAGGACACAACATCCACTTCCTTGGCAAACTTCCAGTAATTTAAACCCGTGTAGGTACCCATGAAGTTAGTGGTTACCGGGATATCCGGCGTTAGCTCTCTAAGGGGCTTTATTTCATTTTTATAGAAGTCAATAGTCTGGTCGGTAACAAAACGCTTCCAGTCCAGATTGTGACCATGTACCAGGTTTTCTCCATGTGGCGAGGGGGATTCCAACTGTGACCAGTCATTGAAGCGATGGCTCCAGAAACCTGTCCACCAGGCATGATTCAATCCCTCTAGATCGTTATGATACTTATTCTTAAGCCAACTCCTGAATGCCTCCTGGCAAAGCTCACAGTGGCACTCACCGCCATATTCATTTGATATATGCCATGCAATAAGGGCAGGATGATCCTTATATCGTTCAGCCAGCTTGCGGTTGATTATCGAAGCCTTTTCACGGTATAGGGGCGATGTGAAGCAGTGATTATGCCTTTGTCCATGAAGATTTCTCTGTCTATTTTCCTGCACTCGCAATATCTCAGGATATTTTTGTGACATCCAGGCCGGTTTTGAACCGGTGGGTGTGGCAAGAATAGCGTAGACCTTGTTTTCGGCCATCTTGTCAAGTATTGTATCCAGCCAGTCAAATTCAAATCTGCCCTCCTCAGGCTCCAGAGAGGACCAGGAGAAAATGCCAACCGACATAACATTACATCCGGCAAGCTTCATCAGTCTCATGTCCTCGTCCCAGATTTCAGGCGTTTTCATCCATTGATCCGGATTGTAATCCGCCCCGTGAAGCAGCTCTCTGCATTTTTTACTAATCGGTTCATATCTTTGAATCTTCATCTCTGCCTCCCTCAGCACTTCAAATATTGTCAATTGCCTTACTCAATTGTTACCTTCGCAGCCATCGGCATGATCTGTATCCAGGTTTGGCCGCGGTTGAGCGTTATTGGATTACCCGTATCATCAGTATATTTCGTCTGAGCCGTTCTGGACTCCTTGGACCATTTCAAATCAATTACTTTGCCGCCCGTAATAAAATAGCCCTTGCCCGATCCGGTTGTAGTCATGCTTTGGCGGCCTGCAGAGTCACCCTTTATATCATAGTTGGGCACATATTGTACTATTATGTTCTTTGCTGTAAACTGCTTTTCCGTGACTCTTTCCATGTGCTCCTTGCCATACCTGAAGCGCTTATAAAGCCCTGTTGTGCTGTCATACTCATACTTCGATGTCATAGAAGGGTACTTTAGCGTAATCACGGAGGCATCCTTGCCTGCCCCGAGAGCCTCGTCCTTCTGGTTGTATGTAAAAGGGAACTGTGCCTGTGGCGTCTCACTAAACTTTTTCTTCTGCGCATAGGCCTTAAGCTTTTCCATAGAAGTATAGGAATCCTGCCAATTACCCCTATCTTTAGTTAGATCCCAGAAAACATCAGGCCCCAGATAAAGCCCGTCAATCTCGTTGATCTTATATTTTTTTATGTCCTTACCGGCCTGAGGACTGCCGCCAAAATGCACATAGATCGCATCAAATTCCATGCTGTAGTCGAGGAAATAGTCCCTGGCACTTCTAACTGGGCCAATCATTTCGGGTTCCGTACCCCAAAACACAGGCATTAATCTAGTCAAGCCGCCCTCTACGATTATTTCATAAACTATCTGCGCCTTGTCAAGGCCTCCCTGGGGCAATACTCTTGTGCCCTCATTATCAATCATGACCGCCATCGGCCGAATTCCCTTCCCAGGGAGTGAAAAATCGTCCTCTATCTCAACCGGTTCTTCAACCACAACAGGCTCCGGCGTTACCGGAATCGTTATTTTCGGTTCAACCGTGGTAGTCTGCGCAACGACAGGCACAGGCTCAGTACTATCTTCACTATTCCCGCAAGCTGTGAAAAGAAAAATCATTAGGCACAATGCAGTGTATAATGCCAGGCAAAGCTTTAGTCTTCTTTGCATGTGTCAAACCCCCCGTTTTATCTGAGTAGGCATTTCGCGACGCTAGATCACAAAAGCCTTGTGTAAGAATTCACATATATATATTCTAGCTAATTGACCGAAATCCTCTATAATTATTTACAAGAAAAATTACCGGCTGCAGGTATAAAAACCAATAGAAGCTTGAAATGGGCTTGGAGAATATCGCAAATACAAGTATAATATAATAGGATTGTTTCTATGCAATAGGACAGTCCTTGATATTATGCCTCAGGTAACAAAATGCTTATTTAGGGGGGCGCTATGTTCGTACGAGATATAAAAATTGGCACTAGGCTTGAGCTCAACAGACTAAATAGTTTGGGTGATGTGCAGGGCGACACCTATGTCAGCCAGATATTGGAACATCACGGCAGAGATATGCTGGTTATTTCAGCTCCTATACATGAATCCCGAATTATCTACATTCCCGATGGCATGCGAATAAATCTGACATTTTTGCATCATCAGCGCAATCTGGTAAGCTTACTTGCCTTTACTGCCTTGATAAAAGCTAAAGAATACAGGGGAAATATTGCGGTATATATTATTGAGCCCGAGGGTGAAATTGAAAAAATTCAAAGGAGAATGGACTATAGATTAGATATTGTTCTGAATGCACAAATGTGGCTTCCTGATTTAAATGGCACAGAATCCTTTGACACAGAGCCTATTAAGGTATTCAGTAAAAACTTGAGCGGGTCAGGCATATGCCTTGTTTCAGATGTTGAAGTGACAAAGGGCGTTGAAACGAAGGTCGAGATACGGCTTAAGGATGACCTGGCTATCATCGTAAGAAGCATAGTTCTGAGAGTAGCCCCAACAGAAATAAGAAAAAGAAAAGCATTTGAGCTGGGCATGCGTTTCATACATATTGATAAGAAAGATCAGGAGTCCCTGATCAGGTTTATTTTCGACCAACAAAGACTGCAGCTGAAAAGAGAAAAATAAATCCCGAAGGCGCTAATCTTCACCTTCGAGATTGTATTTTCGAGAAACGTTTATCTGTCCGGGAAATGCTTAATCATCTTCCAGGCCAAACTCCTCTTCCATTCTGTTTTGGAATTCATTGAAGACATCATCCAATTCGTCATCATCATCTATTGTAATAAATGAATCTTCTCCGTCTTCACTATGTTCAACCTTCAATATGATAACTTCCTCGTCCTCCTGGTCAGGATCAATCTTGTCCATTGGTGCCAGGACAACATACTCACTATTGTTCATTTCAATCGTATCAATGTGTTCAAATTCAACTTCCTCGCCGTTTTCATCAACTAAAACAACGATGTCATCTCTTTCAACGTCCATAGGAACACCTCCTCTTTCCTTGTAATAAATACAATAACCTTATTTTGCTCCACTGTCAAGATATCCCTGCAATATTAATACAGCCGCTATTTTGTCGACTGAATCCTTCTTTTTTGAGGTTTTCATACCCACCTCATGCATAGTGCGACTTGCGGCTACAGTTGTAAGACGCTCGTCCCATTTGACCACCTCTATGCCTGTGATTTCGTGCAAAAGATCGCCAAACTCTATTGCTTTTTCTGCACTCGGCCCAAGACTACCATTCATATTTTTGGGCAATCCAACCACAAATTTTTCGACCTGATAAAAAGACGCCAACTCCTTAATCTTTTGCGCAGGCTTTTCAATAGAGCCTCTCCAATGGATTGTCTCAAGTCCCTGTGCCGTCCATCCAAGTGGATCGCTCACAGCTACACCGATTCTACTGTCTCCAAAATCAATCCCCATTATGCGCATAACTGCCTCCGATATAGTCAACATATTTTAATCGCAAACTGTGGGCAAACACTACCGCAATATCCGCATAAAACGCATTTGCCCTTTTCCACCTTCACCCTTCCGTCGACTAGCGACAAGGCACCCTGTTTGCATCTTTCGACACACCTGCCGCATGCCTCACACCAGTAGTCTATATGAAGCTGCTTTTGAGTGATGGATGCCGATTTCTTCAGCCCCTCCGGTATTCTTTTGCCTTCAAACCGAAGAATATTCATCTCCACTTCCTCTACACTTTGCATGCCTATGGCAATGGAGTGAATATAGGGTATATTCAGAACAAAATCGATACACTCATCGTAGGAGTGCAATAGATTGCCTCCGCCCAGCGGCTTCATGCTATACACGCCTTTTCCGGCTTCGTATGCCTGTTGAACTGCATCCAGCATGTCATCTATTGTGCCGTCTCCAATACCGATACCAGCCTTGTTTACCAGGGGATGGACAACATCTATTTCCGGCATATCACATATTGCTCTTACTACCTCAACATTGTGCGTTGAAACCCCAACAGCCCTTATCCTGCCCTTTTCACGCTCGTTGAGATAGTATTCCAGCGCTTCACGGTGTCCGCGTAGTGTCAGTTTGCTTTCCTGCTCATGCATCATAAAAATGTCAATGACGTCGATATCCAAGCCCTTTCTGGCATCCTCAACACTTTTTGCAGCCTCTTCCTTATTCCAGGCATAGCATTTAGTAGCGACCACCGGTTTTTTATCCATGCCCCTTGATGCTTCACGGATATGATCATAGGTCCCGTAAAGCTCTGCCGTATCAATAAAGTTGACCCCTCTGTCAAGGGCCGCGCGAATGACGCGGGCACCATCAGCTACAGGTAGATTTACCTGCAAGGGGCCAATTATAAGTGCTCCGAAGCACATCCTCGACACTGTTATTCCTGTTTTCCCAAGCTGTGTATATTCCATAAATCCTCATCAGAGGCTTTTGCCTCAAAAATAAACCCCGAGCTTGTCGGGGTCAGTCTCATTTTTTATTCTCTAGATAGAAATTGACAATCTCTTCAAGCAGCTCATCCCGTTCAAGTCTTCGAATAACGCTCCTTGCATTCTGGTGATTAGTAATATAGGTAGGGTCGCCTGAAAGAATATATCCTACAAGCTGATTAATCGGGTTGTATCCCTTCTCGTTTAAAGCCTCGTATACCGTAAATAAAATATCCCGGGCTTCATTCTCCCTGTCCTTATCCATTTTAAACATCATGGTCTCACTATTAGCCATATCACACTCTCCTGCCCGCAAGTAACGTTCAAATCAACGATCTACTTTGCAAAACACATGTTTGCCCTACCTATATAATAATATAGATGGAATCATTATGCAATATCAAATATCCCCTATAACATATTCATCTTCCAAACTTATCAGCCTTGTTTCCACAATATTTCCCACAAGGCTATTATCCCCTTTTGCCAAGACCCTTATGTAATTGGGTGTTAATCCTTCATACATGCCGCCTTTGCCCTTGACCTCCTGTTCATATAGCACCGGTATTTCCCTTCCTAAGAATTTATTATAAAAGGCCTTTGAACATCGATCCGATAATTCAATCACGCGCCGACTTCTTTCTTCCTTCACCGAACCGCCTATCTGACCTGCGAAGGTAGCAGCAGGGGTCCCTTTCCTCGGAGAAAACTTGAATACGTGCATTTTGGAAAACTGTATATCATTTAAAAATTCATAGGTCTTTTCGAATTCTTCATCCGTCTCTCCCGGAAAACCAACCATCACATCCGTTGTCACCGCCACATCAGGTATCTGCTCTCTCAAAAGCTCCACGGCCTTCCTGTATTGCGCCGTGGTATACCGCCTGTTCATTCTGGCCAGAGTCTCATCACAGCCGCTCTGCAAGGATATGTGATAATGAGGGCAGAGCTTTTTCATCTTCGATACTGAGCTGACAAACTCCGGCGTCACAAGAGTTGGTTCAATCGATCCGATTCTTATCCTCTCTATCCCATCCACATCATGAATTAGGCGGATAAGGTCTATTAGCCTTAGCTCCCCTAAGTCCCTTCCATAGGATGCTATATGAATTCCTGTCAGCACTGCCTCCTTGAAGCCGGCCTTCACCAGCTTGTGTACCTCACTAACCACATCTTCCGCGGCCCTGCTGCGAATTGGACCTCTTGCATAGGGAATGATGCAATAGGAGCAAAATTGACTACAGCCCTCCTGCACCTTCAGAAAAGCCCGTGTCCTGTCTTTGTATCGCTCAATTTTCAAGTCCTCGAAGTCACGTTTTTTCATGATGTTATCAACACTAGAAAACTTATCCTTCCCTCTGCTAAGCTTTTCTGTCATAAATGCTTCGACATATTCCGGCACCTTAATTCTATCAGCAGTCCCGGCAATAATATCCACCTCCGGAAGGCTTTCTACCTCTTCCTTTGCCGTCTGCGGATAGCAGCCCACTGCTGCGACAATGGCATCTTCATTCAACTGCCTTGCCTTGCGAATGGCCTGACGCGATTTCCTGGAACTCAGGCCCGTCACCGTACATGTATTGATTACATAAACATCAGCCTGCCTATCAAAGTCGACCTGCTCATAGCCCGCATTTTCAAAGGCTTCCGCCATAGCTTCAGTCTCATATTGATTTACCTTGCAGCCTAAAGTATAAAAAGCAACCTTTTTCACAATTCCTCCAAACACAGTCCGGCATAATAGCAAGCTTGCCCTCTAACTGACAATCTTATATGTGATAACCATTATAATGAATTAATATTTTTTTAACAAGCTTGTAATTGACTTGTTACCAAATACAGGATATTATTGATTAAGGTAATGAAATACTAATTGTCGATTTATTGAATTGCAAGAATAGCAATAACAAAAGGAACGGAGGTCCTATATATGAGAGCAGTAAATATCATGCTAAAGACGATTAATGATGTCAAGGATTTCGTGAACATCGCAAACAAATATGACTTTGACGTGGATTTAACATCCGGGCGCTATGTGGTTGACGCAAAATCCATCATGGGGATTTTCAGCCTTGACTTCAACAAGCCCATCAGGGTAGAGATACATTCAAACGACTGTGAACGCTTTTGTGAGGAAATAGAACCCTTCATCATCTAATTCTATGAGCGCTTGCGCGAATTGTACGCCAAACCGCGGGCGCTTTAGCGCCTTCCTTATGCGTTTTGTGTGTATCGCGCCGCGAGCATTTTATCAAATGCTCCTTCAGAGGGGGATTGAAACCCACCACTGAAGTGTGAATCTGTTTATCCCCCGCCTATAGAGGCAGGGGTCTTAAGAGCATTTGATAA
>JAAYBT010000213.1 GCA_012730015.1 Clostridiaceae bacterium | reverse complement strand
GATAGTATCATATATGTTTGAGTAATTGGATTTTGAGTAATCCTTGACCTTTATTTCAATGATTGGGCGGCGCTCATCCAAAGCTTTCAATACTAGTTTATCGAATGCTTCCCGGTTGCTTGCTACCATTCCATATTTATTATAATAGTTGTATCTTGTGCTGTCGCAGATGGGATAGCTTGCTCTATTCCAGCTGTTGTAAAGAGCCATCTCATTGTCGGCCAAATTGAAATACTGATATGTAAGGATATCTGAGCCATCCGGAGATATTGGATCGTCGTAGGTGACATCAACATGGTAGTATTCGCCGTCAATCCTCACAATATTCCACGCATGGCCTTCATTTGAACTACTGTTTATAGTTTCTCCCACAACCAACATACATTCCAGGCCTGAAAGGTCGCATAGCAGCTTCATGGTCTTAGCATAGCCCTCGCACACTGCGGTACCAAGCACAAGGCAGCCATATTCCTCATAGGCTTCCTCGGAGATGGTATCACTTAAGTAGCTTTGATAATCATATCCTGTGTTGTTGATGATATAGTCATGAAGAACCTTCTCCTTATAAAAATCGCTCATAGATGGTGTTATCATGTTGGCAACAATATAGCGAGCCCTATTCAATGCAACTTTCGCATTCTCAACTCTTCTGTTATACTCACTTTTGGTGTATCTATATTCAAAGGTCGTCACCATGCTCTCCGTACCAGCCCTGTATTTCCATGACTTAACAAAATATTCAACCCCGGAAAGCTCCTCTGCCGCAGTGTTCGCTCTAAGGAAGACACTCTCAAAATCATCTTTGATACTTCCTTTGTAACCTCTGATATCTATCCTGACAGAGGTGTCATTTGCGCATAGTGTTTTGCGAAGCAATTTGTATAAATCTTCTCTGCTTTTAACCACAAAGCCTGAGGAAGTCATAGGGAAACTTGCAGTTGCTGCATTCCCGTATTTGTCCTCCAAATCTGAGGTATAAAGGCCGAGTACCTTTGCTGCCGGTTTGAAAATGGCCTTGTCGGTATTTACCAGCTTGTCCAACAACGTGTCGGACGACCCCTTCATTTTGACAGATAGAGCATCGTAAGAAATTGAGACCATATCATCTCTCAAAAAAGTTTTGGAGTTTTCAAATATTGCCTCGTCAGATGCTGAAAGAAGACCCAATTCACGGGCTTTTTCAAGGGCTTGATTGTAATCAAAGTCTGTTCCGTCCTGATAACCAAGAGCACGAAGTACGAAGGTAATATACTGCTTAGCCGACAGCGGCGCAGAGGATCCATATAGATTGCCCCCGATACCTTTTGAAAGCTCATTACGGTACATGTAGCTAATATATTTGCCTGCCCAGGAGGGCACATCTGTGAAGGGATGGGTGGAGCTACCTTGCATTGCCTGATCTTCATTCCCCAGAAGGCGTATGAGCATTATGGCACCCTCAACTCTGCTGGGTGCCCGCCCCAGTTCAAAATCATCCGGGGAGTTGGCAAGAAGGCCTAAAATCTTTAAATCTATAGCCTCTTCAAAGTGGTCAAAGGGAGCTGATGCACTATTTAAAGCAGGTACTGCGACATTATCGGCATAGGAACCTGAGCTCACAGGATAATCTGCTGCGCTTACCGATAAAGGTACCATTGCAATAATGAGTACCAGCACAAATATATATGACATAATCTTACGTAAAATTCGCCTCATAACAACCTTTTTTAACCCTTTGCTAAATAATCTCAACATTCTATATACTTATTCGTCAGGGCAGACTAAATAAATAGGGATTTTTGAGAATTATCCCCCGCTAATTATATCAATAGCAGAAAAGCTTTTCAATTGTATAACTACCGGCTTGAATAATTGCCGGTTCAGCCCCCAAACATGTCATCCACAGAGACCTGAAGGCCGCTGAAGTAAAAGGATGACACATGAGAATCTAAGCCTTTGGAATAAGTCCTGTTATCTTTTATATCATTATCTTCAAGGAAATATACGGTTATATGCTCATTTTTGGGATCAATTATCCAATAATCAGGGTGACTGCCAGAAAATCATAGAAGGACAGCTCCCGTTGGATGTTTTAAGCAGCCAATGCAGGAGTGCCCTCCTAAATAAGTAGCATGTTGGTATACCTGAACTAGGTTCACTGATTGTTATTCTTTGTAATATCCTTCGTTTTCTCTACCAAAGATTCCAGGGAATATCAAAAGGATCGCAACTATTATGATGATAATCCAAATCCAATTGCTTTGCCCGCATCCTCCGAAAAATCCGCCTCTCTCATTCTCTGCCATGCAATACAGCTCCTTTCAATTAGCAAATCTGCTGATTAGAATATCTCTACTCGACCTCATCAAATGCGATTCTTCCAAAGGGACCTCTGTCCACGAATAATATAAGAAATATCAAGATGAAAAACAGAATCGCACAATTGTCAAATATGCCTTTGGTAAATTTTTTTGACATTATAAAACCCTCCTTGTACTAGCACGCTTTGTTCCTGTTGCCTTCTATATCATATTCAAAAATGTATTTTTGTGTTACCAATTAAATAACATCGCCATGGCTGTAAATAATGAAACCACCCATAAGGGTGGCTTCCTTAGTCCCATGCATGCAATCGGCTTCAACTTACAGCTTGTTCTTAGCAGCAGATGTTCCTATCAAAAAACAGCAGTAGGAACAGAATAATAAAGAACAAAATAGCGCAATTATCACCCAGGAAACTACCGACGCCTCTTTCTGTCATAATGGAGTCCTCCTTTCGCCCAGAGAGTTGACATAAATTTTGTTACACTTCAATTTATTCGTACTCGTTCATTATTGTTACAATATCAGTATATTAATGCCGCACTTAGTCTGTGACAGCAAATGTAAAAGCAATTCAAAGAGGCATATATCCGTTTATTAAATGCTCCTGGCGCCATACACACAAAACGCGTAAGGAAGGCGCTAAAGTGCCCGCGGTTTAGCGTACAATTCACACAAGCACTCATTGAATAATAAGAAAGGCAAAATGCCCAAGCAATGAAAATCTTCCCAAGATAGTACGCATATTGTATAATAGCTATATACAGACAATCATGCCCAGGTTGGACAAACATGTGGAGGTGTAAAATGTCACTGAGTATAGGTTCTCTTGTTACAATCAGTCATTATTCAATGACAAGCGTCTTTACAAGCACCGTTTTGGCTGTTAATGAAAATAGTATTGAGGTAAAATTGCCGAGGGAATGCATGAGAGCAGACTTTTCAGCCGGTGATCCGCTGGCTGTAGCCTACGAATTCAAAAACTCGCCTATAATTAAAGGTGGCAGAGTTATCTATTTTAATGCACGTGATGGAGTGCTTGTCTTCGAAGAGGATTTGTATGAGGAAGAAATGAGGATGCGCTCCTATGACCGCTTTCCTGTTTCGCTTTATGCAGACTACAGAGTAGTGGAGGAAATGGTCAACAGGAAGAACTATGCACTTGTAAAGGATATCAGTGAGCATGGACTCTTGATATATTCCAGAGAATCACATTTCAACGGGTTAAATCTCAGCATGGATATATATATTACCAGAAGTGTTCTGACAATGGACGCCGAGATTGTACGGAGGGTCGAACATGACGGCTATTATGAATATGGCCTGCGAATTAAGCATCAAGGCTCCTATGTGCTAAACCAGATTAAAAACTATATCAAAAAATCTGAGAGTGAGCTTATCGCGAACTATAAGGATGAGTAAAACTGCTGGAGAATACTATATATTTGTGCAGGAATAGATGCATAATTCTGTGCAAGTCTTGTCTATTCCTGAGTAGAAAATCAATAAATATCGTGGAAATAAGAGAAAAACAAATAAATATGATTTGACAAATCCCAAAATATTCCTTATAATTGTAAACAAAGCCAAAATTTAACATATTACTGTCGCTAGCAGGAAATAGGGCAGTAAGTTAAGGGGGAAGTGTTTTGGGAAAGCTGAGAATGATTATTGCAGATAGTGATGCAGACTATTTGAAAAGCTTTGAAAGGTTTTTGATTGTAAATTATCCTCATAGATTTGAGCTGTTTTCTTTTTCATCTTATATAAGCCTTGCTGATTTTTTAAATGGTGTTGCCAATATTGACCTGCTAATTGTGGCTGACCAGCTATATCAAAATAGCATGATGCTCGAAAGCATACCGCTTATCCTAATACTTTCAGAGGATTGCTCTGAGGACAACTCCGAGAGTAACTCCGGGAGTAACTCCGGGATTAACCCCAAGACTCATTCCAAAACTCACTCCGAGACTAACCCCAAGGCTTTCTCTGATTGCGCCTTAAGCCAGGAGGATGAGGCAAAGACTACTGCGAGAAAGCCAGGAAATATCAGGAAGTATCAGCATATGGATAGGTTTGTTGGTGAGATAATGAGACTATATGCAGCCAACAGCCAGAAGGGACTTACAATCAGGGCGGCGCAGGGTAATACGCGAATTATTAGCATTCTTTCACCTTCGGGTGGTTCAGGCAAAAGCACTATTGCTGCAGGAAGCAGCAGCTTGTGCGCAGGAAGGGGAAGCAGGACGTTTTATCTGAACCTTGAGAATATTCCTTCTACAGATTTGTTCTTTCATGGGGATTCCATTCAGAGCTTCTCCAATGTCATTTTTCACCTCAAAGGGAAGGAAGGCAACCTGAGCTTAAGATTGGAAGGTGCGAAGTCGATCGATGCGGGTTCAAATGTTCATTACTTTAGGCCGCCTGAGAATATTCAGGAGTTGAATGAATTATGCTGCTCTGACATTAGCCGGCTGCTGAACGAGCTCAAAAGAAGCGGAATTTACGATGTTATTTTCATTGATACGTCTTGTGGACTAGGCAAAGTAAACACAGCAATTATTGAGCATTCAGATCTTATCATGCTTGTTATGGACATTAACCAGACTTCTTTATTGAAGCTTAAGGAGTTTGCGGCGGGGCTGAGTCTGTTGGAGCGCAAGGGGGATGGTAAGCTTGCCTGCAAAGTCATACCTGTATATAACCGTGTAGATAAAGCCAAGTCACTTGTTGATAAACCGCTTATGACAGGATATGAGGGAATCTTGGGACGCTGCGAGCTGCCCATTGAGATTAGCGACTACTCTTGCAGAGGATGCAGCGATATGGGCTCAGGATTAATAGCGCACAGGGGATTTCTATCAGAGCTAAGCGCAGTAGCAGATTGTTTGTTGGGATCAACAATCTGTTCGGCAACATTTGGTACAAATGACTGTGGCGGAGGTGAGTTTATTGCCTGAAGGAGTGTTGGCTGAATTACCTGAAAAATTTGAGAAGGTATTAACCTTTGAAAGAGAAGTCAGCGTCAACGCCCTGGCTGAGGAAATAAGGGGAGAGATTGCAGAGGATCTGGATCGAACTAAGGATATTTCTGATGAGCAGGTTATGGACTTGGTTACTGAGGCTGTTTTCCGCAGATCTGCCAGGGAGTATATGAATATAGCACAAAGGCGAGAGCTGGCGGATATTGTGTTCAACTCAATGAGGCGTTTAGGAATTTTGCAGCCAATCATTGATGATAAAAGCATTACGGAGATAATGGTAAATGGCCCCGACAAGCTTTTTATTGAACGGGAAGGCAGAGTTACAAAAATCGATGCCGGCTTTGAAAGTATCGAGAAGCTTGAGGATGTGATTCAGGCCATTGTTTCCAGAACAAATAGGACTGTTAATGAAGCCTCGCCCATTGTGGATGTTTCTTTGCAGGACGGCTCGAGAGTAAATGTCGTTCTGAAGCCAATTGCCTTGAATGGGCCTATTATGACGATTAGAAAGTTTCCGGACAAGCCAATGACCATGGAAAAGCTTGTGGAGGCGGGCTCGCTCAGCCGGGAAGCGGCAGAGGATTTGAGCTGCCTGGTAAGGGCTAAATATAATATATTCATATGTGGAGGAACCGGCTCCGGCAAGACCACCTTCCTAAATGCGCTTTCCGGGGAAATTCCCGCCGATGAGAGGCTAATAACTATAGAGGATTCAGCAGAGCTACAAATTACAGGAGCGCAAAATATTGTCAGGCTTGAGACTCGCAATGCGAACAGTGAGGGCAGGGGCACAATTACTATTAGAGATCTGATTAAAACATCGCTGAGAATGCGGCCTGAAAGAATAATTGTCGGAGAGGTAAGGGGAGAAGAGGCTCTGGATATGCTCCAGGCAATGAACACAGGCCATGATGGATCACTTTCTACAGGTCATGCCAATTCTCCTGCTGATATGCTCAAGAGAATTGAGACAATGGTACTTTCGGCGGCTCCGTTACCATTGGAGGCAATCAGGCAGCAGATTGCCTCGGCAATCGATATTATCATACATCTTTCCAGGCTGCGGGATAAGACAAGAAGGGTGCTTGAGATATGTGAATTGGCAGGCTGCAGCAATGGACAAATTCAGCTGAATCCACTTTACCGCTTTGAGGAAGTGTCATCAGTAGATGCTGAAGGGAGCATAGATAGTGGCAATGATGGCCACAAGAATGAGAATGTCGGGGGCAGGGTTGATAACCAAAGGGATGGACATAAAAAGGATTATGAGGTGGACTCTAGAGGCAGACATATGGACGCAAGGCGCGTCGAAGGTTGTCTGCGATGGACCGGGAACAGGCTCATAAATACCACAAAGCTTAATATGGCGGGAATATCCTGCAGATTGGTCGGTGGTAATTATGACTAGCTTCGATTCCTATACAATGAGTCTGAAGGAGAAAATACTTTACACTGCCATGGCAGCAGTTGTTATTTTCGCCATTGCCTTTATTTTTTACAGAAGCGTTTTACTGTCGTGCCTGCTTGTGCCTTTGGCCTTGTTCTATCCGCGAATTAAGACCAGGGATATTATTAAGAAGCGTAAAAAAGAGCTCAACATTCAATTCAAGGACATGCTGTATTCACTTTCCTCGTCACTATCAGCGGGGAAGACAGTAGAATCTGGATTTAGGGAGGCCTTAAAGGATTTATCAGTTTTATACCCTGAACCATCTGCTTTTATCCTGATCGAAGTTCGCAGAATTATTAGCATGCTTGAGACTAATGAAACACTGGAGCATGCCCTGTCGGATTTTGCGAGCCGTGCGAGGCTTGAGGATGTGGACAATTTCGTAGATGTATTTAATATCAGCAAGAGGTCAGGCGGCAATATATCAGAGGTCATAAAGAATACATCGGCAATCATAAGCGACAGAATCGAAGTGGCGCAGGAGGTGGATACAATGCTGGCCGAGCGAAGGTTCGAGCAGAAGGTGCTAAATGTCGTACCAATATTCCTGATACTGGTGCTATCAGCCAGCGCGCCGGATTACCTGAGCCCAGTTTTCAATACGGCTGCCGGCCGACTGACAATGACTGCCTCCATTGGGCTTCTGGCGCTTTCCTTGCTTATATCGACAAAGCTAAATGATATCAAGCTTTAGGTGAGGAGTGGGAGT
>JAAYBT010000212.1 GCA_012730015.1 Clostridiaceae bacterium | reverse complement strand
CCCGCATTGAAGAAGGCTGGCTTCCTTACAAGAGATCCGAGAATGAAGGAAAGAAAGAAATACGGTCTCAAGAAGGCTAGAAGAGCGCCGCAGTTCTCCAAGAGATAACAACTGTCAACTAACCGAGCATGTTTGCTCGAAATTACAAAGTACGCTTTTTGCAAGCACACAACCGTCAGGGGGAATCGACCCTTGGCGGTTTTTTTATGCAGCGATTTACGCATAGACATAAATAAAAATATATACAATAATGTAGAAATTCCGGCGCAGTAACCCCATCATATCAACTCCATCTCCGCAGGTGTAATCACACCAAATGCGCTTAACATCATAGCTGTAGCCAACCCAAGATAAATAGGTTAATTGAAAAAGTAAACGCAGCCGCGAAGAAGTAAATGCAACGTGGAAGTAGTTAACGCAACCATTAAGTTGCATTTACTTTTTCATTTCACATAGTTTAGATTAAATTGAAATGTGTTGTGGAAGTACTAGGAATTGTTTGATATAATGTATAGATTGGGAAATATTAAGAAAACGAGGAATTTGTATGACACCAAAAATGAAAAAATATTGGTGATATTTTTACACCATCTTATTCCGTGGCTGGAACATTAGCAAATACATATTTAAAGGACAGTATAAAAATTATATTCCATTTGAAAAAATTTATCCAGAGACAGAATATGTAGATAGTATTATTCAATTGGCAAAGAGGAGCAACCATGAAATAAAGAAAGCATCTGTATTTTGTACTGATTCCATTGCTATGGAATATACACATTTAGAAGAAATTATGTCATTTGATACGGACTTAATTGAGATGGAAACATCAACCTTTTATGCTATCGCAAAAATTGATGGAAATACCTGCAATTGCATTGTTGGTGGTTTCTGATAATTCAGTTACAGGTATTCCGCTTGTAGGCAGAAGCGAAGAAATACAAAAAGTATATGAACATTCAAGAAAAACAGTGCTGATAGAGCTAATACATAAAGTAACGATGCAATAGGTGTTGTACAATACTAAATTTGTCTGGCGATTTTCACCTGCAAATTATTCAAGGAGATGTAAGATGGCAACATGGGTAACACATTTAATAATTGCAGATAGAGTACTTGAAAAATTATCATGGCTTTGTAAACATGAATTCTGTGTTGGTAATATCGCACCGGATTGTAATGTGGAAAATGAAAATTGGACACAGTTTACGCCATCACGAGAAGTGACTCATTGGATGACTAATGAAAGAGAAGTAGCTTCTGACAGTGACAGATTTTATAACGAATAGAAAAGAGAAAAGAGGATATAAATTCAGATCAAGTGAAATCGTTTCTCTTAGGATATTATGCACATTTAATAACCGATGCAGAATTTCAAAGATATATTCGATATGAAAAAAGAGTTACCGATTTTCTTAAAGGATACATATACGGAGGCGTACTGTGCTTGGAACGAAGATATGAAACCGGATATGTCGAAGGAAAATCCTTGGGGGATTCTTTATAGATGAGAAAAGCATCCAGAGAATATGTATAAATATAATGAGAGTAATATAGTTATGGAAGAGTTAATAAGTGGATTTTGTAATCAATATAATCTAGGGAATTTGTTGCGCCCGCCTATTATGGTTACGGGTGGATTAATGCATAAGATGTTTCGCGTTATTACTGAAATCGGAGAATATGCAGTTAAGGTGTTGAATCCAGATATTATGAAAAGAGAACAAGCATTGAGGAACATGATTTCCTCGGAACAGATATCTAACAAATTTAAATCTGAGATTTCGTTGATTGCTGCAAAAGAAATCTTGGGTCAGCATGTTATTGCATTTAATAGTTATTATTTAATGGTTTTTGATTGGATTGATGCCCGCTCCTTGTTTGGTGCAGAGATTAAGGAATTTCATTGCAAAGAGATAGGGAAGGCATTGGGGAAGATGCATTCGTTAAGCATAGAAATACATGGGAAAAGTAAAAATGTTTCTATAAGAGAAATGTTTTCTTGGGAAGACTATTTACATGAAGCTAAATTACAGCAAACAGAATGGTTTTCTATATATAAGGATAACATCGAAAAAATAATTAAGTGGGACGTAGAGGTTATTAATGGTTTGCTAGAGCTAAGTAACAATCAAGTGATAAGTCATAGAGATCTGGATCCTAAAAATGTCATGTGGAAAAACAATGAATTATACATTATAGATTGGGAAGCTGCTGGATATGTTAATCCGTTTCAGGAACTGGTCGAAGTATTGAATTACTGGACTGTTGATGTAAATGGTAAATATGATAAAGCCAAATTTGATGCTCTTCTGAGTGAATATGTAAAGTATAACAATGTTGAATCAGTAAATTGGAGAGTTGTGTTACAGAGTAGCCTTGATGGAGTGCTTGGTTGGCTTGAATATAATTTAAAACGAGCATTGGGATTAGAGGGTAGTGGAAGTGAAAATGTAGAAGAAGGCATAAAACAGTTAAAAGGGACTATTGATGAGCTTTCTAGATGTCAGTTAAATATGATGTGTTTACTGGAGTGGTTAAATGAATATGCATGATAGCATTGAATACCAGAGTATTATTATGCGGTGTGATAAAATATTTGAAAATGCATTTTATGATGTATCGTCAAAAATTGAAATTATTAGATTTCAAACAGGTATGGAAAATGTATGGGGTGAAATTCAGAAAGCATGTGGACAATTTGATACCTTTACAGATGAAGAAACCCCATCATATCAACTCCATCTCCGCAGGTGTAATCACACCAAAGGCGCTTAACATCATGACTGTAGCCCAATTGAGATAAATGTAGATATGTTGAAATGCGGAGGTGTATTTGATATAAATCCAATATTGCTGCGGAGGGTTATACCCTGCGTATGAAAAATGAGTATTTCGCATAAAATACCGTGATTTATTCGAGCAAACTTTAGTGGGAAAGGACATAGTAGAATAATAAAAAGTACAAAAAAATAGAGTAATTTTCAAAAATTCCAATTGGCCTATGGTCTATCCTTCTTTTATTCCAAAACATATGTTGCGATAGGTATTAAATTAGAATGATTATTTTCAGAGCTCAAAGTTCTTTGAAAGGAAAATTCATTGTGGGATAAGATCAACTCTAAGAAATATAGAAAAATCCCCATATCTATTGAGTTATAAAAAGGCACTTTTTCTTTTGGCATAATTGATTTAACTTCTGTTGTTCTATATACTTTCAAGGTATTATTTTTGCAAATAACTCGCCAAGGTTGAGTATTACAAGCACTTGGAGCATATTTAACAAAATTGGCTATCTCAAGGAATAAATAACCCCCCTGAAGTGTGGTTATTATATGCCTCCGGCGGAATTTATACACCGCCGAGATTTTACCCTTGCATTATTGTGGTAAAACGGCGATGTGTAATTATATCACGAATTTTTTAAATTCATGATATAATATTCCCGTGAACGTGGACATTATATGCCTCACTACACAACACGCGAATACAGGGGGTTTATATGCTGCTGATTAAAAATGCCAAACTGCTTACTATGGCGGGCAGGGAATATGAAAATGGGTACATTGCAGCCGAGGGCGGGAAAATAAGTGCACTGGGGGATAGCGTTGCTGAATTGAACAGGCTGGAAGCGGCGGCTACCGAGGTAATTGATGCCGAAGGCAATTATGTATTGCCGGGCTTTATTGATGCTCACTGCCACGTGGGTATGTGCGAGGACTCGGTTGGCTTTGAAGGCGAGGACGTCAATGAAATGACAGACCCGGTTACACCGCAACTAAGGGCAATTGATGCTATTTTTCATGCTGACAAATCCTTTACCGAAGCAATGGAGGGTGGCATCACCACTGTAGTGACGGGGCCCGGGAGCGGCAATGTTATTGGAGGCCAGTTTGCGGCACTTAAGACATATGGCCGCAGTGTAGAGGAAATGCTGATTAGGGAACCGGTTGCCATGAAGGTAGCCTTCGGTGAGAATCCCAAAACCACCTACCATGAGAGAAGGCAGTCTCCCATGACGAGAATGGCTACTGCTGCCATTTTAAGGGAGAGCCTGATAAAAGCAAGAGAATATAAGCAAATGCAGGATGATTACCAACGGGATAGCGAGAACTTCGATAAGCCCGATTACGATATGAAGATGGAAGCGCTGCAAAAGGTCCTAAGACGTGAAATCCCCATAAAGGCTCATGCCCACAGAGCAGATGACATATTGACTGCACTTCGAATAGCAAAGGAATTTGACCTTCGCATAACCATAGAGCATTGTACCGAAGGGCATCTTATTAAGGACATTTTGCTTGAAGGAAATGTTTCTGTCATTACCGGCCCTTTTCTGACTGATCGCTCTAAGATTGAGCTACGCAATCAAAGCGCAAAAACGCCGGGAATCGTTTCCAAAGCGGGGATTAAAACGGCTATCATGACTGACCACCCATGTACCCCGATTCAGTTGCTTCCCCTTTGCGCCGCAGTGGCAGTTAAAGAGGGAATGAGCGAGTCGGAGGCACTAAGATCAATCACAATAAATGCCGCTGAAATAACCGGAATAGCTGACAGGGTAGGAAGCTTGGAAATCGGGAAGGATGCAGATATAATCATTATGGACGGAGCACCGCTGGAGCTAAAAACCAGAGTGTTGTATACTATTATAAACGGTCAGGTGGTTAAAAGAATATGCTAAAGTTTCACGCCGGTTCTGTGCAGGAAACCGTAGAGCTGGGTATAAAGCTTGGTAAAGTGTTGCACAGGGGCGATAACATTTGTTTGACCGGAGATCTTGGAACCGGTAAGACTGCATTTACAGGCGGTATTGCCAGGGCGCTGGGGATTGGCGAATATATCACCAGCCCTACATTTACCATAGTCAATGAATATGAGGGGAAGCATCCCCTGTATCACTTTGATGTATATAGAATAGGCGATGCCGACGAAATGTTTGAAACAGGCTATTATGAATATATTAGCGGAGAGGGTATTACCGTTATCGAATGGGCCGATTTGATAAAGGGAATACTCCCGGATGAGCGCATTGATGTGAATATCCAAAAAGATAGTACACAGGACACAGACAGCAGATTGATTACTATGGAGTTTTTCGGTGAAAGAGCTGCTGAATGCGAGAGGAGGCTGTCTAATGAGAGCACTGGCAATTGATACATCTACGGCAATGGCAGGGATTGCAGTTGTGGACGAAAATGAAATGCTGGCACAGTACATGCTCAAGGATATGAAAACACATTCTCAGAAGCTGCTTCCAATGCTGGAGGAACTACTTAAGAGCTTGAGTATGACTCCCGCCGATATTGATGTATTTGCCGCTGTTACAGGACCGGGCTCATTTACCGGACTTCGTATTGGGGTGACAACTATCAAGTCCCTTGCCTACGCGACAAAGAAGCCGGCGGTTGGTATACCGTCTCTGGATGCCCTGGCCAATGCTGCGGCGACTTATGAGGATACCATTGTATGCCCTATCATGGACGCAAGAAACGATCAGGTGTATACTGCATTATATAAACTTAAGAATGGACTCATGGCCAATCTGTCGGGATATATGGGCGTACATATTTGCGAACTGGTGAAGCAGATCGAGGAGAAATATAGAGATACAAGCATAGTTTTTACAGGCGATGGCCTTGTAAACCATAGGGACTTTCTGAAAGCTGAGCTTAGAGAACGCTGCGCCTTTATGCCTGCTTTTACCTTGCAGCAGATGGCTGCCTCGGCCGCACAGCTTGCACTATCCATGGCCCTGCGTGGGGAGACAATGAGCAGCATGGAGCTTTTGCCCTTTTATCTCAGGCCATCCCAGGCAGAGCGCGAGTACGCGAAGAAGCACATGGGAGTCTCGGCGGACGGCACTACAACAGATGGTAGTGTATCATGTCAATAATACAGAAGTTGGCAGAGGAAATATGATGGAAAAAGAAGCAGGGATAGAAATAGTTAGGGCCGGTGCAGAGCATATTGATGATATTGTTACGCTGGAAAACCTCAGCTTCAGCATACCCTGGTCCAGGAACTCCATTACTGATGAATTTTTACACAATAGCGTAGCGATATATTTTGTTGCCCTTAGCAATGGCAGGGCGATAGCTTATGCGGGCATGTGGCACATTATTGACGAAGGTCATATTACTAATATAGCGGTTCACCCGGAATATAGGAGCAGCGGCGTAGGAAGCCTGCTGATGGAGACCCTACTAAGGGAGGCTAAGTCAAGAGAAATATTGGCGCTGACGCTCGAAGTGCGCAAGAGTAATGAAAATGCAAGGGCACTTTACCGTAAGTATGGCTTTGAAGACGGAGGGTCAAGAAAAGAGTATTATACCGATGACCGCGAGGATGCCCTAATTATGTGGAAGCGGCTTGATTAGTAAAAAAATCATATTTTTATAAGACACGGAGGCCACTTTGACGTATAATCATATATAGGCGAGGTGGTGAGAACCGATTGGAGCTGACCGACTATGAAATAATACAAAAATGTCTGTCAGGGCAGCAAGATTATTTTGAAGAGCTTGTTACACGTTATAAAAGATTAATATTCAGCGTTGTTTATAATATGACGAACGATAAAGATGAGGTCAGCGACATCTCCCAGGAGGTTTTTCTCAGGATTTACAAGGCCCTTGACCGTTACAATCCGGAGTACAAATTTTCCACCTGGGCTGTGAGGATAGCTAAGAACCTCTGTCTGGATCTTCATCGCAAGAAAAAGGTGGATTCTGCACCCATTGAGGAAATAGAGGATTTCTCAGACGGGGTGGACACGCCTGAAGCAAGCTATATTCAAAAGGAGCGCTCTGAAAGGATACGAAGGGCAATACAAGAACTGCCTGAAAAATATAGAACACCTATTATACTGTTTCACCAAAACGGTTTGTCCTATGAAGAAATGACCAAGGTACTTGGCGAACCGATGACAATTATTAAGAACAGGCTTTATCGCGCGAGATTATTGCTGAGGGAAGCGTTGATGCCGGAAAGAAAGGAGGAGGTATTATGAACTGCGAAAAATCGAAGGACTATATGATGAAGTATTTTGACGGAGAAACGAATGAAGCTGACCAATTACTGTTCAGGCAGCATTTGCAGGATTGCAGCAGCTGCAAGGATGAGTATGAGCAGCTCGAAGACATCTTTACTGCGCTTGAGACAAGGACTGAGGTTGAACCTCCTGATAACTTTGAAGCAATGGTTATGGATAAGGTTGCAATAATTGAAAAAGAGCGCGAGGAGAGAAAAGCGAAGCGAATCGTATGGCTATATAATGGTACCATTATACTCTCCATCATTTTGATACTGTTTTATGTTGCAGATTTGAGACAGGTAAACCTAGTGAGTGCATTTGATAAGATCGGCGAATATTTTACTTCCTTCTCCAGTGTTACAGCTGCTATTATCGGAGTTGTAAAGGATCTTTTCGTACTATTAGGTAATGCCTTGCTTGTAGTGGTAGATGTGGCAATTTCTATTGTAAAATCATATTACTACATTTTCCTGGCTTTGGCGCTAATGATATTATTGGTCCAAAGACTACTCAATTATTTAGGCGGCACATACGCCAGGAAGGAAGCTGAATGAAGAAGCTGGCTGCATTGCTTATTTCGATAATGATTGTTGCTTGTTCAGTTTTACCGGTCGCAGGCATTGGAATCTATTTATCCTCGGATAAGGGCGATAAAATAAGAATTCTTGAGGATATGGATATCGATAGCCCGGTAAACGGGAATGCTATCGCTGTTTTGGGAAATGTAACAGTGAATAGCAAGGTGAATGGCCATATAATTACCGTTTTTGGGGAGGCTACCGTTAATTCAGAGGTGGCGGGGCAGGTTGTTACGGTGTTCGGAAGAACTTATTTAAAGGAATCTGCTTCTGTGATGGGAGATGTTATCACAATCGGTTCTCTTGAGAGAGCATCCGGAGCTGAAATTGCAGGGCTGGAAGTTAGAGTGCTGGGAGAATCAATGAACCTGGATATCGGTGCTATTTCCTATTTCCGGCTGATTGTAATGCTGCTGTTTAATTTTGCTGTACTGGTTGTGGGCATGCTGGCTTTATTGATTTCCAAATCTACCTATAGAAGCATATCAAAGAAGCTTGATAAGCACTTTGGCAGGAAAATCCTGCTCGGAATCCTTGCTTTGATAGGTGTCACGGCTTTGCTTCTTCTCTTGATAGTGACATTGATAGCGCCGATTTTGTACATTCTACTGCTTATATTGGCAACAGTACCTGCCTGCATGTTTTTCGGCAGGCTAATACTCAAAGCCTTTAGCCCTAAAAACAGTATCATGGTGGAATTCATAACGGGGCTCATTTCTACTACACTTGTAAAATTGATTCTCATCTTCGTAGTACCACAGGAGAGCATCCTGCTTGGGTTTATTCTGGTGGGTGTGCTGGATATTTTCATGTATGCGGTAGGTTTGGGTATCCATGTAGAGCGTCATTACCTGAAGAACAATGAGAATACTGTAACCAATTAGGCTGCTAGATAAATTTTTCAACTTAAAACATACTGGAATTAAGGCACCGTCACATTTAT
Organism: Clostridiaceae bacterium; assembly: GCA_012730015.1. Taxonomy (GTDB): domain Bacteria; phylum Bacillota; class Clostridia; order Acetivibrionales; family DTU013; genus JAAYBT01. The sequence continues at coordinate 126 of JAAYBT010000212.1, read as the reverse complement.
GCTTAGGCACAGGGACGGTGCTTTTTTGGGGTTATTATATGCCTCCGGCGGAATTTATGCGCCGCCGAGATTTTACCCTTGTACTATTGTGGTAAAACGGCGATGCGCAATTATATCACGAATTCT
>JAAYBT010000211.1 GCA_012730015.1 Clostridiaceae bacterium | reverse complement strand
TCGGGCGCACCAAAGAGTCGGCTTTGCAAAGCAAAACGATCTCTTTCATTGTTAATTTGGCTAGTTAGCGATTGTCTAACTAGCCATTATTAAAACAAACCATCCTTGTGATGGTTGTTTTTTTATTAGAAGAAATAAGGGATTCGAACCCGAGAGGGCGCAAGCGTGAAACAAAATGACCTAAATGGTCGTTTTGTAGCGAGCGTCCAAAGATTTCGCATTGACAAACATTAGTCAACTGGTTAGTTTTGCAATTAATGGGCACCAAAATAGGATAAAAAGCTGAATATGTTGACATAATCACACTAATTCGTTAGTTATTGTTGAAAAAATGGGATAATAGTATAATTCTATTGAATTTATTTGCCCATTAATTGAAAAAACCACCATTATCAAAGAGGCTAGTTGCACACACTAAAATAAAAAAAACTAAAATCATCCTACCCTCGCAGTTGACTCTCTTATGGATAGCAGGCATCTGCCTGTGACAACAGTGATAACAATAAGTCCTCCTGCCAAGGCCCATTTGCCGGGGATCTCACCCAATGCCAGGAACACCCATACCGGATTGAGAATCGGCTCGATAATTGGTATCAACGACGCTTCCAGTGCCGTTACATGCTTAATGGCCTTAGAATACAAAATATAAGGGAGCCCCAGCTGAACAACACCCAGCACTACAAGATACATCCAGCCCTTAGTATCCGGTCCGTCACGAAATAAAAAGGGTATGCCGATAAATGCAGTCAGAATATTGCCCAAGAGGACCGATTCGATCGGAGATCCATCCTTCTGCATTCGCATAAAAATTGCAAACAGAGCAAAAGCAATCCCGCTTCCGGCAGCAAGGAGATTACCAAAAATACCGCCCACCCCAATATCGTCCGCGAAAAACAGCACCATTGCGCTAACAGAAATAATTATTGTAACCCAGTCCGCCCGCCTCACCTTCTCCTTCAAAAGCCAGCCGCCAAGGACAGCCACATAGACAGGCGCAGTGTATTGTAGCAATATAGCGTTAGCTGCAGTTGTATGTTTATTGGCAGCAACATATAGAAGAACTGTCGCTGAGTAGGAAAGCGCAGCTCCAACCTGCGCAAAGGACCAGTTTAGCTTTGGTTTTCCAACAGCAAATAGTATGAGTATTGCCGAAATACCGCTTCTTACCCCAGCTATTGCCAATGAATTGGTATTGACCGATTTAATCAGCAGTCCTCCAAAACTCCACAGAATTGCAGTTATAATCAGATAAATTATGGCCTTTGGTCTTTCATTTATTGCTGAATTTCCAGTCACAATAATCACCATTCCGTTCCGCACATTTGATAAAACTGCACATAAGAAAGCCCTGTCGCATATGCCCCTGCAAGCTGAGAACGCCTATGGCACGAGTATACCATGCCTTTCCTGATGCGCCATTATTATGTGCCATATACACAGTATATATGAAATGGGCGCAGTTTCACACTATTATGTTTTTGTTAGTATTCTGCTATTAATATACTTTTATGAGAAATATACCTGTTTGTTTTTATCACCATATGGTATAATTTAAATAAATGTTTTACATTTACAACTACATATAGCTTTACGGAGTACAATTGTTTTACAACTTCAGAATAATACAGGAGTGATTACCTATGAAGAAGGCACAAAAAACATTTGTTCTTGATACTAACGTTTTACTTCACACGCCCTTTGCGCTATTCTCCTTCGACGATAACATCGTTGTCATCCCCGAAGTGGTTCTTGAGGAACTGGACAAATTTAAAAAGGACAATTCCGAGCTTGGAGCAAACGCCAGACACGCCGCCAGAATAATCGACGGACTTAGGAGCAAGGGCAGCCTGAGCAAGGGAATTGAACTGGAAAACGGCGGAACTCTTCGCATTGAAATGAACTATCATGAAGTAAAGCTTCCGGAAAGCTGGGTCGGAACCGTAAATGACAATAGGATATTGAAGATTTGCAAAGGCCTGCACGAAAATGGAGAAAAGGTATTCCTTATCTCAAAGGACGTATTCGTAAGAATCAAGGCTGATATCCTCGGCATCACCGCGCAGGACTTTCAGAACGAACAGGCTCCGGTTTATGACGAGCAGTATAAAGGCCGCCTGGATGTGTATTCTACTGAGCAGAAGCTGGAAGAGTTTTACGCCAAAGGGACGCTCTCGCCGGAAGATGTTTTCTGCTTCGACACTCCTACAAGTAAAAAAGTGAGTATTGAGCTGGTTACAAATCAATTCCTGGTGATACACAGCTGTACTAATGATAGGCAGACAGCCCTCGCACGCTTTGACGGCAAGAATATTGTCCCACTAAACTTTATTCATGAACATCCCCTTGGCATAACCCCCAGAAATGCCGGACAGAAATTTTTTCAGGAAGCCTTGATGATGGATGCCCTTAAGGCGCCGCTTGTTATTGTAAAGGGGCCTGCAGGTACATCAAAAACATTTTATTCCCTTGCCGTAGGGCTTCACAAAATGCTGGGAGAGCGCAATCCACCATACCGAAAAATACTTGTTTGCCGTCCAAACGTTAGGATGGACGAGGATATTGGTTTCCTGCCAGGCACAGAGCAGGAGAAAATAGCGCCATTCCTGCGGCCGGTAATCGATAATTTGGAGGTCCTGGTTGATACGGATGAGGACGAGCGTTACAACAGTGAAAAGGAATTGAAGGATAAAATCGATGAGCTTTTTGATCGAAATATAATAAGCGCAGAAGCAATTGCCTATATTAGAGGGCGATCCATTACAAAGCAGTGGGTAATTATCGACGAAGCGCAAAACCTTACTCCCAAGCAAGTAAAGGGTATTATTACACGGGCAGGGAAAAATACGAAAATAATATTGATTGGGGATCCGGAACAGATAGATCATCCATTCCTGGATATCCGGACAAACGGTCTATGCTTTGCATCAGAAAGAATGAAGGGAAGCCCTCTTTGCTACCAGCTTACAATGACCGATGATGAATGTGAGCGGTCTGAGCTTGCCTTTGAAGCTGCAAGAAGGATGTAATCAATACATAACTACGTTCTTTCCGGAGTTTTTCGCCTTATACAAAGCCCGATCTGCGGCGCAAATAAACTGATCAACGCCGGATATTTTACCTTTGCCTGTAAAGGAAGCAATCCCGAAGCTACAGGACAATTTAAATTCAGGCATCAATTCTCTTTCTGAGATAGCTTTTCTAATACGTTCTGTTATCTCAAGGGCTTGAATTCTATTCGTGTGAGGCATGATGATCGTAAACTCATCTCCACCCCATCGGGCGAGCGTATCAGTTTCACGAATCATTTCCTTGACGGCGCCTATAATCTTAACCATAACCTCATCGCCAACCAGATGCCCATATTCATCATTAATATGTTTAAAATTATCAATATCAAAAAGAATTAAGGTAAGAGGCGTTTTATACCTGCTTGAGAATTTCATCCACATATTAAGCTCCTCATTTAGCTTGGCTTTGTTGATTAAGCCTGTAAGAGAATCTGTAAAGGATGTTTTCTCAAGCTCCTTGTTGATTGCATAATTAGCCCGTCTGTTATAGTACATCCTGTATGAGGAAAAGGCAGATATAATAATTATCAAAGCTGTGTATACAATGCCTGCGGAAAATCTGCTTGTACTGATCCGGTCAGCAAGTTTGGCATAGGCAGCTATGAAAAAGCTGCTAACACCTATTATTGATGTTATCACCATATATAACCACCGATTTGGAACGAGGAAAACTGCCAGTATAATAATAATCATTCCTAATACCTGTATCAGATAGTCAGGCGAAGGGTATTGCCAAAATATGATGATGAAGGATAGAAAGCCTAATAATTCACATGCTGAAATCCATGCGCAAATAATATATGGACTCTTCATATACTGTATGTGAAAGTAAAGCAAGAGGGCGCAAACCAAAAATATAACTCTAGTTACCGCTATTACAATCAAGGGGCTGATGTCTTTTATCAGAATAAAATCAGGAACTATAAACAGGGTATTAAGCACAGCTAAAAATAGTATAAGAGGCCTCATATACTTTAGCGATTTGAGAAGATCTGCCGAAAAATACTCTGTTTCAAGCTCCCTGTCAGTAAACTCGCAAAAAATACTTATTGGTTTCGCCATTTTTTCCCTATCCACAATAAACAGTCCTTAATAAAACAACTTAACAGATGACTATTCAAGGCTATGTACATATGGCAGCACGCAAAGATGAAATAGTAATAATATAATATCACCTTTTACAAAATAAGTATATGTTTTTAAGTAAATATACTCTTACTTCCCGGGAGCTTGAAACGTGAAAGCTCTATAACTCAATTACATTAAAGCCAAAAACCTTGGCCAGCTGTCTCAGCTGAGGTCTTACATCTCCTGAAATAATAAGCGAATGGTGCGAGCACAGCGCATCCATAACCTTATGGCCATCCTTGTAACGTATCAGGGCACCATTTCTGCAGTCAGAACCCGGATACTGTACATAGTCCTCAATCTCAGCTTCGATAATGCTGAGTTTCTCAAATCCGGGGTAAATTTTAGCCAGAGTTACCTTTCCCAAGGGAAGACGACAATCAACCATAATTGCGTTATCGTCAACAATTTCAAGTACTTTTGGTCTAAGGGTCCATTCTGAGCAGAAGCTTCTGGCCACAAGGCCAAAGTAGCCGCAGTGTACCCCTAAAGCGTGGTTGTCAGGATCTTCAATGTCAGGAAACTTATCTATGCGTTCATGGGCAAGGGCCGCCATCCCTACAAGGAAGGGGTACAGGTTAGTCATCATAATAGGCTTTTCAATAGAGCGATAGATAATATAGGTAGACAACATGGTCAGGGTGTCACCTTCACAGGCAAATACGATATTATCCCGTTCAAAAAGCATATTCCAGGCAAGGCAGGGCGTTGTGTCACAGTTGAAGGATTCATT
>JAAYBT010000210.1 GCA_012730015.1 Clostridiaceae bacterium | reverse complement strand
CTCCATCAATATTTAAGTCTTTCTAGAAAACTCCGGTTTATCCCCGGAGTTTTTGTTTTGAAAAAAAGGACTTGAACAAGGGGACATATCTGGAAGAGGCTGTGACAGATGTGTCACCATATATTTTCTCAGGCACGAGCCGTAAATAAAAGGTGCTAAATGCACTTTTTAGGGGAGTGTGCCGAGACTTAAGTCGAGGCGTCAGTATGCAAGCTTCAGTAGGAAGTTGAGAAGCGCACAAGACCTACCCGTACTTAATCCGGCTCCATGTAGACCATATTTCGCCCTGAACGTTTAGCCACATATATGGACTTGTCCGCCCTATCGATTACTTTTTCATAATTTTGAATTTCCTCATTGCCACAGTAAGCAGCCCCGATACTGGCAGTAATACTATGTCCATCCATATCTGTATTTTGTATAGCAATTCTCAAGCCTTCCGCTATGTGAAACAGTTCATTTTTATCATATCCATCATAAGCTATAGCCACGAATTCCTCACCGCCATAGCGATAGAAGCTCAACTTATAATTTTCTGTATACTTTCTCAGCACTTTCCCAAAGATATTCAGGCATCTATCGCCCGCAGCGTGTCCATAATCGTCGTTAAAAGCCTTGAAGTTATCGATATCAATCATTAAGAACCCAGATGGCTTTTCTTGGCAGCCATTTTCAAGATATGCCAGTGTTTCGTACAGCATACGGCGGTTTAATAATCCTGTAAGTACATCCGTCCCCTTTTCTAGAACTAGAAGACGTTGTACCTCAATGCTATTCAAATGAATTCCTCTCATCAGGCTCCCAAAAAAGCATCCCATAACAGCAAAACAGAAGCAATTGAGCGCATCGTCAAGCACATACAAGGGCTTTAAGTAAAATGTAAGTATTGTGTGCACTATGAACCAGAAGCCTGAAAACAGATTAATATTGACGGAGTAATCTATGAAGCTAAGCGGCATAACGCAGAAGACACCTAGCAGGACTGTCGCCCGCATATTAGGAGTGTTAATTATACTAAGGTAAATAGCTAACATAAAAAATATAGAAAAGCATATATACAAGCCGGCAAGTGTATGCCTTCTCATAGCAGGCAGCTTAAAAATAAAATACATGGAAAAATAGCCCAATGTGGTTATAGAATATACGTTAATGGTTTCCTGCCTGGCGTTGCTAAAGGGTGCTGCCAGCAAAGGTAACAGCATCAGTATTCCACCCATTAGTAATAGTGTAGACAGCATCTTTTCGTTATATTCTTCAACTTCCTTGTAATCTTCCTTTGTTATGACATTGCTAATTCTCTTGTGAATCCAAAAATGCTTTGTTGTTTTCTTCATATGATTTCTACACTCTAGTCAATAACAAAAAACACGTCCAATACATCACTAATGAGCTTTTTCAATAAATATATTCTAGCACTTAAGATCACTCAAAACAACAATAATTTTTCTGTTAACTATACACAAATCTTCTGCGCTAAACAGCATGCATAATGTATCTTGCCGGTTGCTATTTTCCTTATTTTGGTCTTTAAGATAGCCATGCTGTATGCTAAAATAAACTCACAGCATTTATCTATCATTATAGGCAAGGTGAGAGAACATGACAAAGCTTCTTAATGTCAGCACAAAAAGGCATATTTACTTTGTTACACTTATCGGGCTTGGTTTTCTCTGGACAGGTGTAGCTTATATAATACAGGCTTATCGCCTTCTTGGGGTTATGGATGCAGGAACAGTTAACCTGCTGGTTTGTGGAGTCTACTATGTATGTCAGGCTCTTGGTATTGGTGCTGTTGGCTTACTTTTTGCCAAACGGGCTACTCTGGCAGGTGGTCGTTTGCTTCCCTTGTACGCAACTATCATTACGCTGGCCAGCACTGCGATATCTCTTTATTCATCCTCCTTAGCCCTTATCATCGCAAGCGGCACATTGCTCAACATAGCAATCGGAGTTTTATCCGCCGCCTTCCTGACAAGGCTTACAACAGATATACCTCAACAGCGCCGTGGACTGGTATTCGGTTCTGCATATGCTTTTGGTAGTATCGGCACATGGCTACTGTCCCTTCCGATGGGTGGGCGATTTCTTTGGCACAAGACTAGCATTTTTGCTATCGCTGCCTTGGCAGCCCTTTCGCTGTTACTTGTATACAAGCTTCCCCTACCAGCAAAAATTGATAAAAGCATTGGACATATGAGTGGCAAATTCGACAAAAAATTCATATTGCATGCAATAGTTGTATTGTTTTTATTGTCGATGGTAAATACACTTGGCTTCTCTTTCCCGCTCAAGGGAGCTGTTAACAGCGTTTACATCGAGTTCACCCGCGCCTTTTATGGTGTTGGTCTTATCACCGCAGGGATACTAAATGATAGAAGCCGCCGCTGGGGTGCCTTATGCTGTGTGGCAGCACTGGCCTTCCCCTTTGCAGCATTGTCACTTGGAAACAATGTAGCGGGAGAAACTGCCATGTGGATGATTGCTTATCTTTTTATGGGCTTTTGGTCTGTATACCGTATAATAGTATTCTCAGACATCTCAGGCAAGAGTGGAAATCTACTCTTTGCAGTGTTCGGACTACTCGCAGGACGTCTAGGAGAAGCAGCAGGTACACTAGGGTCTGCTCTATTCACCGGCTTACCGCTGGTTGTGATAACAGCAGCTGTTTTCGTGCTGGTAATTTTGCTCTTCTCCCTGCTTTATCAAAAACTGTACAACCCGCCTATAAGCCCTGAGGAGGCAGAGAAACGCCTTATGATCGAATATACAAGCAGATTCGGTATGTCGGCCAGAGAACAGGAGATTTTTAGCTTTATCATCCAAGGAATGTCTAACACTGAAATCGCCAATGCCCTTTATATTACTGACAGCACGGTAAAGTTCCATGTGGGTAATATATTCAAGAAGACCGGCTTCAAAAGCCGCCTTGACCTTATCGCGCACTATAGGCTGGGTAATATGACTGACATAAACTAATAAGATAAGGAAAGACTATTCTTCCTTTTGACCATCGACCAGCTTAGCTCGCTTGAGCATATCGCTGCCAAAACGTGACCGTATTTGATCCATTGCCCTTTCCAGCTTCTCTTCACGCTTAATCTCATCATCTAAATCTTCGTTTACATCAAATATGGATAGCTGATCGGGCATATCTTCGTCGATATTAGCTATCCCGATTCCCAGAAGACGTACAGGCTTATTACTGTCCCAATTCTCATCCAATAGCTCACAGCCTGTTCTATAGATATCCCTAGTAAGAAAGGATAAAGGAATTGATTTTTGCCGGGTAATCGTCCTAAAATCGCTGTACCTAATTACAATCGAAACTGTTTTACCCTTGAAATCACTTCTCCTGGCCTCCTCCCCGACTTCCTCTGCCAGTCTTAGCAATACTGATCGGGCAAGTTCAATATCGACTATATCCTTTGATAAGGTGGTGCTGCGACCGATAGATTTAGACTCACCCTTTGGGTTGGCTGTTACAGGCGATGTGTCTATCCCATTTGCAAGCTTCTTAAGCTCATTGCCATATTTCCCGAAAGCATTTGTTAGAATGTTAGCATCACAGCAAGCCAGATCTCCTATAGTCATGATTCCGATCTCGTTAAGCCGCTTCTCGGTCTGCTTACCTACCCCATACATTTCTCTCACATTAAGAGGCCACAGAATTCTCTTTATATCCTTTTTCCAAAGCTCTGTAATACCAAGCGGTTTCTTCCGTTCCGAAGCCATCTTAGCAAGAAACTTATTGTCAGAGATGCCAATAGAACACCATAGATCAAGCTCATTTCTAATATCATCCATGATACGACCTGCTATCGCTAATGGCTCGCCAAAAAGGAGATCACAGCCGGTAAGATCAAGCCATGCTTCGTCTATACTATTTTGCTGCAATACGGGCGTGTATCGCGAAAGTATCTCCATTACTTCTCTTGACTTTCTTGCATAAAGGTTGTGGGTGGGTGGAACCAGAATAAGTCCCGGACATAGCTTTAAAGCTTCGTGGATAAGCATTGTTGTCTTAACGCCAAATGCTCTTGCATCATAATTGGCTGCCAGAATAATTCCTGATCTGTTCTTCGGATTACCTGCAACTGCGGCTGGTTGTCCTTTTAGCTCAGGTTTATTCGCCATTTCGCAGCTAATAAAAAATGCATTCATATCTACAAGAAAAATGACTCTTCTCATAGACGAGCTCATATTATATGTCTCCTTCCTTTTTGTAGAAGAAGGTTCTCAAAGGATTGAGCATGTATCGGTTTGACATTATTATCTGCTCTGTACTTCCTATGAATAAAATTCCATCTTTGCGCAGAGCCCTGTTAAAATTCGTATAAACATTTACCTTGGCCTCTTCAGTAAAATAAATCAGTACATTCCGGCATACTATCATATCGCAATTTTGTGGGTATGGATCCTTTAAGAGATTGTGTTGAGAAAACTCCACCTGCTTTTTCACTTCGTCCGTGATGGTATAAATACTGCCCTCTTTGGTGAAGTATTTCTCAATATAGGGCTTTGGAAGCTTCTCAAGACTCTTTTCCGAATAAACTCCTGCCTCAGCCTTTCTAATTGCTTCCTTGTCAATATCGGTAGCTATGATTTTTATGTCCTTTAGGGGTAGATAATGATTCAAAACCATTACCAAAGTATATGGCTCGTCACCCGTAGAACAGGCGCTACTCCAAATCTTGAGCTTTTTTGACTCTTCAAGAAGGCCGGGTAAAACAGTATTTTTCAATACCTCCCATTGCTCGGGATTTCGGTAAAACTCAGATACATTTATTGTCAGGTAGTTAATAAACTCATTGTATAGCTCTTTGTCAGTTCTTAGAACCTTTACATAATCCGAATACTGGTCGTATCCATTCTTGCGAATCAATGAATCGATCCGCCTTTTCATCTGTTTTTCTTTGTAATAGCTCAGATTAATGCCGGTCAACTTGTATATCTCAGTTTTGAAGCCCTCATAATCCATTTCCAATCACCCCCGAACAAATATTTGCTTATCAAAACAATTCTTGATAGGGCATTTTGATAGAAAAAGCAAGACATAAGCCTTGCATTTTTCTATCTGATTGAAACAATACATCAATATTAGTTACTACTCCGCATCCTTTTTAGCTTCTTCAGTTGCTTCTTCGACAGCTCCCGTCAAGGACCCTTCATCAGTTTTTGCAGGTGCCTCGGCCTTTTTAGTAGCCTTTGTCTTTGCAGGCTTTTTTACCTTTCCCGCGACTTTCTCATCAGTCAATTCTTCGTTAACATCTTTGGTTATCTCTACCGGGCCCTCTTCTGCTACTTCAACTGCATCTTTGGCAGCTTCAGCAGCTACTTCGCTTGCTTCTTCCACGGCTGCTTCTACCATTGCCTTTTCCGGTTCCGCAGCTACGTTCTCTTCAGCTACATCTGCCGGTGCCTTGATCTCAGTTTCAGGTGCAATTTCCTCTGCTGCTTCCACCGATTCCTTCAGCGCGTCTGCTATAGTATTGGTCAACACTTCAGTATGCTCGCTGGGAATAGGCTCCTGAGCAGGCTCCTTTACGTCTTCCTCTGCCTTTCCCTTTTCCTTCGGAGGCTCAGGAACATAACCCTCGGGATCGATTGGGTTAACTTCCTTTATGCTGAGGTTTATCTTCTTCGCTTCAACATTTACTTCGACAACCTTTGCTTCAACCTCCTGGCCGACCTTTAGAACATCACCGGGCTTGCCAAGTCTGACATTTGAAATTTGCGAAATATGAACAAGACCATCAAGGCCCTTTTCCAACTCCACAAATGCTCCAAATGGAACGAGTCTTATCACTTGACCTTTGACAATGTCATCTACATTATATCTCTTCTCAGCTTCAAACCATGGGTTGTCCTCATCCTTCTTCATTCCCAGTGATATTCTTTTCTTATCCTTATTAAAGTCGAGCACTGTAACCTCAACCTTGTCACCAACCTTCAACACATCTGAAGGATGCTTGACCTTATTCCAGGAAATCTCCGAAATGTGCACAAGTCCGTCAACTCCGCCTATATCAACAAATGCGCCAAAATTCATAAGGCTCTTGACTACACCTTCATACTTATTGCCTACTTCGATATTCTCCCACACCTGTCCTTCCAGCATCTCTCTCTCAGATGAAAGAACAGCTCTCCTTGAACCAACGATTTTTCTTTTCTGCTTGTTAAACTCGATGATTTTGATTGTCACAGTCTGTCTCAGGTATTCACCAAGATCCTTTACATATCTATCCGAAATTTGAGAAGCCGGTATAAATACTCTAACTCCCTTAACACTGGCAACGATGCCGCCATTTGTTATTTCAACAACCTTACCCGTAACCTTTGACTTGTTCTCATAAGCCTCTTCTATCAAATCAATGCTCTTGATGGAATCAACCTTTTTCTTGGATAGCATTACATTTCCTTCGCCATCATTTACCCTGACAATGAACACTTCTATTTCATCACCGATTTTAATATTCTCCTCAGGTGAAAAGTCAGGATCGTCGGAATACTCTTCAATCGGTATAATGCCATCCGATTTGTAGCCTAAATCAACATAGATTTCAGCGTTGTTGTAGCCAATGATCTTGCCAGTGGCAATTTCACCGCTTTTGAGAGTTACAATTGAATTCTCAAAAGCTTCCTCAAAGCTTAGCTCGTTCTCCTGTTTATTTAATTCATCCATTTTTTCAACAACCTCCTTAATTATGCGTTCCGGTGTAGATGCTCCGGCTGTAATTCCCAGCATTTTTATTTTCTTTATATCCATCGGTGGCAAATCACCGTACGTCTCAACTAAATAAGTTTCCTCACAAAACTTGCTGCTGATTTCAAAAAGCTTCTGTGTATTTGAGCTATTTCTGCTCCCTATCACAATCATCACATCAGACAAACGTGCAATTTTTTCAGCTTCCTCCTGCCTGTTGCTGGTTGCATTACATATTGTATCAAATTTAATGACATTTTTGCATTTTTCTTTTAATTTTATATGAATTCCTTCAAATATCTCTTTTCTTATCGTCGTTTGTGCAACCAAACAGCTCTTTCCCTCAATAGTCTCAAAGCCCTCAACATCCTCGGGACTATTGGCTATAAGTGCCGAACCATCACACCATCCATTTACACCCTTTACCTCGGGGTGCTCACGGTCACCTGCTATAACTATTTTATATCCCTCTTTATACTTTTCACTGACCAGCCTATGTATCTTTGCAACATAAGGGCAGGTTGCATCAACAACCTCCAGATTGCTTTCTTCAAGTTCATTATACATATCGGCAGTAACCCCGTGGGCTCTTACAATAACTTTACCATCCTCTAAAGCCTCACTAATATCAGATATCTTTTCAATTCCCTTTTTCTTTAAATCGTCCACAACCTGCTCATTATTAATGATAGGCCCCAGCATATAAACCTTTGTTTTGGAGTTTTCCAGCAGGTCATTCGCTATATTCACAGCATTATTTACACCAAAACAAAAACCAGCAGTATTTGCCAGAACAATTTTCACGACCCTACCTCCGAAAGAGAATACACTCTATTAATAATATCCCTGCTGATTCTTGTCAACTCTTCCTTTGTCGGCTTTTCATCTACCTTCTTGATGACAAAGGGCTCACCATAAACAACCTTCATCTTGCTGAATATCCTATAGCTGCCTTTAACTGTAGCAGGTAAAACCTTAACTCCCGTATTTGCAGCAATCATGGCCGCACCGGGTTTAATTCTGGATGTCTCAATTTTTTCAGGGTCAATTCTGGTACCCTGAGGGAATATCCCAACTATCTTATTTTCGCTTAGGAGCTTGTAGGCATGTTTAATAGAACCGACATCACCTTTCCCTCTTTTCACCGGAAATGCACCTAGCTTAGTTATAATAAAGCTCAAAATAGGGTTTTTGAAAAGTTCGTCCTTTGCCATCCAGTATATCCATCTGTCGAGCTTATAGCCGAGGAAAAACATATCCAGAATAGAATTGTGATTTGCACAAAAAAGAACCGGTCCTTCTGCCGGAATTTTTTCAACGTTGATTACTTCAACTCTGAAAAGCAATCTAAATACTATATTTGTTATAATCCTCGCAAAAGTTTTCATGTAAAACACCAATCATTCATTCTTATTAGTTATGTGAGATAATACACAATCAACAACTTCCTGCTCACTCAGGCTTGTAGTGTCGATTTCTATAGCATCCGAGGCCTTTGATAAAGGTGCAAAGGCTCTGGAACTGTCATTCTTGTCTCTATAAGAGATGTCCTTTTCTATTTGCGAAATAGTAATATCCGACATCCCCTTCCCAATCATCTCATAATATCTTCTTTTCGCACGTTCTTCAATAGAAGCCGTCAGAAAAAATTTGTGTCTGGCATCAGGTAATACATAAGTGCCTATATCCCGACCATCCATAACAACATCATTGTCCTTAGCTATTTTTCTTTGCAGTTCTACAAGCTTTATTCTGACGGCCGGGTTGACTGCAACATTTGATGCGCCAATGGACACTTCGGCTGTTCTAATATCTCCTGAAACGTCTTTCCCATCCAAAAATATTCTCTGCTCGTTTCCGTCATGTTCAATACGTATATCAATATCCTTTACAAGAGCTTCCAATACCACCTGATCCCTTGTATCAAAGCCTGATTGAATAGCCTTAAGTGCTACTGCACGGTACATAGCCCCCGTATCTAAATAGATAATATTCATATCCTTTGCTACAGCTTTGGCAACAGTGCTTTTGCCAGCCCCTGCCGGTCCGTCAATTGCAATATTAATTCGTGTCAAAAGGCACACCCTCCGCAAATCATTCAGTGTTATCTTGCTAAGCAATATCAGGCCTTAGCGCCCTTGCTTCCTTCAAATATATAAATCTCAAGTCATCTTTCTCTTTGTCTGTATTGATATGCATCAATACGCGAATACAGCTCTTCAGGCTTCCCGGTACATCAACTTCATAGGTACACATCAAGGCGGTATTATTCCAGCCTAAGCGTCTTGCTGCAACGGCAGGGAATGCGGCATTGAGATCCGATGTGACGGAAAAAATAATGCTGATTATATCATCCTCTTGAATATCGTTCTGTAATGTCATTTCCTTTAGTAATTCTTCGGCGGCATCAAGCATTTCTTTTTCAGTATTCTCTTTTACAGTTGTTGCACCCCTTACTGCCCTTACCATCAGTAATAAAACACCCCTTTTTGGTCTATACTACTCTGTGTCCGAGTCCGATAGCCACTTCATTCAGATGTAGAAGTCCTATCCCAAAGTATATGCATACGCTGATATGATCCTTATGCCTTGCTATACCAATCTTGCCGCCTACATTCAGCCCCAGTGCCTTTGGCATTATTTGTGTTAAAGCCTCTCTTGTGGCTCCTGCTACAGCGCCTTCCTCCGCATGGCTTTCATGAATAAGTCCCTCGCGCTTGGAAGATACTACAGCCCTTTCAACTATCTTCATGACAGAGTTGATAAACTCTCCGCCATAGTCCACAGCTGCCGTATAAATACCACTTTGATTAAACTCAGCCTGTAGCTGCTTCTCCTCAGCTCTGTCAGAAGTAAGCGCAATCCGTACCGCAGCACAGGCAATTTCTTTACTGCCGAATGATTTGCCGGAATGTTCATTGCTACTTTCAACCATTTTGACTTCCCCCTCAATTCTTATATATTATATAAGAATAATTTCAAATGCACAATATAGATGTTGGCAATATCCTCATTTATCCGTATTCACAGCCGCAACAGATATAATTCCGTCAGTGACATCTATCCTCTTTCCGAGTAGGTCCTTGATGTTCATACTAACTGCACTGATCTCCACCTGGGCGCTCACCTGAACAGCATTACAATCGAGTTGTACAACATCTTCATCCTTCAAATCAAGCATAACTTCTTTTCCCTTAAAGGAATCTACCTCAAGGCCGTTTACAAGAACCTTTAAATCCCTGCATTGCCCCATATTCGTAAGTCTTAGCTCCATCCTACATGGACTAAAAAGTGTCATCTCCTTGTTCAATGGAGAACCCTCTACTTTTTCATAATAAAATATTGGCCTCATGTCCGGATTAAGCATAACTGCCTGAACAGCAACAAGAATAACAAAAGCCGTAAGAAACAAGCTAATTAAAAGCAGCTCGATTTTCTTTCCGCTTGCTGCTTTTGGATTCCCATCCTTTCTTGTATTGTCCTCATGATTAGTTAAGGCTGCTTTCATAGACTACACTCCAATTATTCCTAATAGGGTATTTTACGATGTCAAATGTTTTGAGTCCCGCTGCACAATATATTGCGGGTACATATGAAAGTTCGTCACTATATATTGAGCAGCTAAGTTTTATTTAAGTTACATCGCAAAGGCCTCTAATAAGAATATTATTGACCCTTGAAAGCCTAATCATACTAAGTCACTTATTGCCACATTGATTGCATTATTCCTGCTTGCACCGTTTATCTAGGCCCTCAACAGTTCATGCCTGCAACATAGCCTGTAGAAAATGCAATCGTCAAATTAAAGCCGCCTGTGTATCCATCAACATCGATTACCTCACCAGCCATGAACAAGCCCTTCACAAGCTTAGACTCCATTGTGGAAGGATTTATTTCATCAGTACTAATGCCGCCTGCTGTAACAATAGCCTCGCTTATAGGTCTAGCTCCTGATATGTTCAAAGTGAAGCTTTTAATCAGCTTCGCTATTGCCCTTCTTTCTGTTTTCGTAATCTGATTGACCGGTTTATCTGCGCTAATCTGTGATAATTCGATGATCACAGGAATCATTTTTTGAGGAAGAAGATCATCGAGACTATTTTTGAACTGCTTTCTTGAATACTTCTCAAAGTCTCTTTGAATTCTGGCATCCAGCTTTTCTTCATCCAGGGCCGGCTTTAGGTCTATGACAAGCCTGACATCCTTGTAATCGTATTGCATAATATGGCGGCTTGCACTCAGGATAAGCGGCCCCGACACACCATAATGAGTAAATAGCATTTCACCGAAATCACTTACAATCTTTCTGCCTTTTTTATCAAATATGGTAATCGAAATATTCTTAAGTGAGAGCCCCTGAAGCTTGCTTATCCAATTCTCACAAGTCAATAGCGGAACCAGAGATGGCTTCAGGGGAATAATCGTATGCCCCAGCTTTCTGGCCATAGAATAACCGTCACCGGTGGAACCAGTGCCCGGGTAAGATGCCCCTCCGGTTGCCAGGACTATGGAATCCGCCTCGATAAAGTCTCCATTTTTCATTTTAACTCCACTCACGGCCCCATCATCAACCAGAATCTCATGAACAGCCGCTTTTAGCTTTATCTGTGCTCCCCCTTTCACTGCAAGCCTTTGCAGCACTCTGACTACATCCTTTGCATTATCCGACACCGGAAAAACACGACCGCCTCTCTCGACCTTAGTTTCAAGCCCTTCATTACTTAGAAGCTCAATAATGTCTTCATTGGAAAAGGTGTAAAAGGAGGAATATAAAAAATTCCCGTTACCGGGAATATTCTGTATCATTCCTTCAATATCAATGCTATTGGTAATGTTGCAGCGCCCCTTGCCGGAAATCAACAGCTTTTTGCCCACTGTGTCGTTCTTCTCTAACAGCAGAACTTCCTTTTTGCGCCCTGCAGCCTGTGCAGCGGCCATAAGTCCGGCGGCACCCGCCCCTATGACAATAACCTTATTACTCACTATTCATCCTTCCTGCTCGGCTCGGTAACATCATACTTCTCGTATACATTATACTCATCCCAGATAGTCTCGAGCCTCTCAAATGTATTGTAAACACTTTCCTTCTTACGCATTCCTATTGCCACAATCAAGGCATTAATAACGCTCAGTGGTGCAACCAGGGAATCCACGAATGAAGCCATATCACTCCTTGCCGTGATGCAATAATCAGCATGAGCTGCAATCGGTGATTGCTTGCTGTCTGTGATAACGATAACTGAGGCTCCCTGACTCTTAACAAACTGAATAGCCTTTGTAGTCCTCTTCGAGTATCTGGGGAAGCTAATGCCTATAACCACATCACCCTCTGAGGCCCTTAGAACCTGCTCAAACATCTCACTGACGCTGGTCGTTTGAACCAGACTGACATTATCAAAAATTAAATTAAAGTAAAACCCCAAAAAGCTGGCAAGTGGTGCAGATGCCCTGACTCCAAGTATATAAATCTTCTTGGCATTCAAGATGCATTCCACTATCCTGTCAAAGCCCTCCTGGTCTATCTCCTCCATCGTTAGCTTTATTTTCTCCATATCCGACTGCAGTACACTTTTGAGAATATTGGACTCATTTATCCTATTTGATGTAACTTCAATTCTCTGCACGGATGTAAGCTTGCTCTTTATAAGCTCCTGCAGCACCTTCTGAAGCTTGGGATAACCTTCGTAGCCCAACTCAATAGCAAACCTAACAACAGTCGATTCACTCACCCCAACAGTATTGCCAAGCTTTGCAGCAGTCATGAATGCAGCCTTATCATAGTGATTTATGATGTAGCTGGCTATAAGCTTGTGTCCCTTGCTCATGCCGGGCAATCTGTCCTGTATTCTCGTAATCATGTTTTGGTTGTTATTCTCCATAAAGCACCCCGTCCGACATACTACAATATGCATTACATTAATAATCTTACAGTTTCGCATGACAAAAATCAAGTAACCCGAATATGCTGGCAGCTGGATACTAACGAGGAAAGGGGAACCAAACAGGTCCCCCTCATTTCACTTTTCTCTATTTCTTTATCTATCTTCCTTGTTGCTTGCTGCTTATTGCTTTCATACCGGATGAACTCTGATGCTGTAGTCCACCATATTGCTGTCTATTTTATATTTTTCGGCCTGGCGCAGCTTGAAGAAATTCTCGGCAACCTGCGGGAATAGTGCATACGACAGAACATCCTCTTCCTGTTCGATATACTGCCCGATCTGCTTCCTGATGTTATCTAGCTCTGGCTCAATAAGATCAGCAGGTCTGCAGGTTATTTGCTCCTCATCTCCAAGTATCTGCTTTTTGATGTCTTCCGGAATCGGCGCTGGAGTCTTGCCGTATTCACCCTTTACAAGGGCCTTGGACTCCTTAGGCACCATTTTATATCTCTCACCTGTGATTACATTCATTACGGCCTGTGTGCCGACTATCTGGCT
>JAAYBT010000209.1 GCA_012730015.1 Clostridiaceae bacterium | reverse complement strand
CAGTATTATTTGTATATTCCAGTCAGGGAAATCTGGATCCATGGCCTGAGCTGTTTAACTATCCCAAGGATACACTGAAAATGGCACTGTATACGATGGATGGTGTCATCATGTGGAAGAGAGACCTAGGAAATGGCGTCATTCCGGGAGTTTGGTATGCACCCTTTATTTCCTTTGATTTAGATCAGGATGGTGTGGATGAGATTTGGTTTGTCAACAACCTCAATCCCAACATTCCCTTCAGCTTAAATGCTAGAGTGCTGGAGCGCATAGATCCTCTGACCGGAAAGACAAGCGGACAGTGGAAATGGCCGGATAATACCATTGATGATACCATGTCACATTCTTATCGTTTCTTTATCACAGGCGGATATGCTCATGACGAGCCCGTTCTAGTGACCGCACAGGGAACATACAGGGATATGTATTTGCAGGGATACAGCAAGGGCGTGGAGAAACGCTGGGACATCAAAATCCCTCATGATGATATGGGCGCACGTTCAAGCCATCTGTGTCCGGTTTTGGACTTCAACAATGATGGAGTGGACGAGTTATTCTGGGGAGAACGCTTGCTTAGCCTGGATGACGGACATGAGGTATTCTGCGGAGATAAGGGCAAATATCTTGGGCATTCTGATATTGTAGTTCCTTTTGAGGATATTAAGACCGGAAAGAAGTACATCTATACCTGCCGTGAGGACTATGAGCAGGAGGGAGAGCCGAGGGTCGTTACTTATAACGAGAAGGGCGAAAGAGAATGGACTGCAGTAGGCAGCATCGGCCATATGCACAATGGCTGGATTGCAAATATCGGTTCGGATTATCGGAAGGTGGCTATGGCAATGCGCATTACCCGCCGAGTAATTGATAATGCCATTGTGGATACGGAGCCCGAGGATTTCTATTTTGATGCCGTGACTGGTTCTCCCCTTGAGTCGCCCCTTCCCTTTACCGGACATGAATTCATGCCGGTTGACTTTGATGGGGACGGTTATCACGAATTCTATGGGACCAGTGGGGATAAGAAGGGGTGTATTGTAGACAGTGCGGGTAAGCTGCATGGCTTTGTCGGCGGTGATGGTGTGATCAGAAGCGGCAAGATTATGCGGCGGCCGGGTGAACAGCTGATGGTATATTACCATGACGAAGGAAAGGTTCGTATCTGGGGCGATGCTAATGCAGTAGAAAGTGACTACACCAAGAAGAGATTTGCACATAGCTATCACTGGAGAATGCAGCATTTCATGGGGACCGGATATAATCACGCCAGCAGCCACATTACCTGTGGGATGTAAATGAAATATGACTAAGAAAGGCAGGGATTGATATTGAAACTGACATACTACGGAACAGGCGCCGGCGAAGGCTGGCCGGGGTTATTTTGTAACTGCGAGCTTTGTAAGACAGCCCGTAAATTGAAAGGAAAAAATATTAGAACAAGATCTCAGGCATTAATTAATGATGATTTATTGATTGATCTGACACCGGATACATATATGCATTGCTTGGTTTATGGATTAGACCTTGAGAAGGTGGATCATCTGCTGGTAACACATAGCCATACGGATCATTTTAATCCACCGGATCTGCAATTACTAACAGAACCATTTGCCCACAACAGACCGAATGTGTTTAATATCTATGGGAATGACAGAGTAAGGGAAAAGATATGGACGGGAGTACCGAGAATATGGGAAGTGGAATCAAAATTCCACTTCCATAAAGCAGAGCCCTTCAAATCAATTGTAATCAAGGACTATATCGTAGTCCCATTACTGGCTTTACATGATAGAAATGAAGAATGCCTGTTCTATGAGATTACACAGGGTAATAAGACGATGTTGTATGCTCATGATACCGGTGCATTTCCGGAAGCAACCATGGATTATCTGAAGGCAAATAAGGTTCATCTTGATCTAGTCAGTCTTGACTGCACGACGCAAAGCTCAGCGGATGGGAAAAATCATATGGGTCTTGTAGATGCAGTGAAGGAAAGACAGCGTCTGACGGAGCTTGGAATTGGAGATGATAATACAAAATGGATTGTGAACCATTTCTCCCATAACGGACTTTGGCTGCATGATAAAATGGTTGAGGAAGCAGCTAAATATGGATTTCTGGCCTCTTATGATGGAATGGAGATAGAGATATGAACCTGCATCTTAACTTGATTGTGATGGTAGGCAAGTAGTACTATATTGATAGACTTATATGCGTGCAGATAAGCAATGATTACAATGAAAAAGAGGCGGTAGGATTTAATGACGACTGAAGAACTGGCCAAAATTATAGGGGTTTCGCGGGTCACGCTTTCCAAGGTTATTAACGGCGCGGGCGGAGTGGCCCCCAAAACCGAGAAAAAGATACGTGAGTATATTGATAAGTACAATTTTGTGCCAAACAGCAAGGCAAGGAGTCTTGTGGGCAAGGAGGAGCAGATTATTGGCTTATTTTCTGCCTATTCGGACAAGAATTCAGGAGCCAGCAGCAATATCAGTTCCCACTTTGCCACAGAGATGATAAACCTTGTTATCAGTAATGCCCAAAAGTGCGATTACAAGACGCTTGTTTACTTAACAGAGCGGGAGAGGGATGTCAAGTCCATAGAGCGCATCTTAAGCGGCAGCATGGTAAGGGGTGCAATCCTGCTTGGCTATGATACTGGCAGCGTTGAGATTAGGCGTCTTGCCGAGCGTGGATTTCCGCTTGTCCTGGTCAACCAGGAGCGGGATTCTTATTGTGAGAATGTGGTGGTCGTCAACATGGACGACCAGGTATCAGCCTACTATGCAATTGAACGACTTGTGGACAGGGGGCATACGAATATCCTTTACATAGGCTGCGGCAGGCCGCGTCTTCCTGCGATACGCAGGCATGAGGGGGTTAGGTCGGCTCTAGGGAAGTGGCAGCACAAGATAGAGAAGCTGACGGAAATTGACTGTGACTTCAGCGAGGAGAAGGCATACCAGGAGGTCTACCGGATGTACAGTAGCCCCGGTGAAGACAAAGCCACGGGGATCTTCGCCGCCAATGACATCATGGCAATTGGCGCTATGAATGCCTTGAAGGATCTCGGCTACGATGTCCCCGGGGATGTGTCCATTATCGGATTCGATGATATATCCATATCCAAATATCTTACGCCTGGACTTACAACGATGCGTTGCAACTTTGAAAAAATTGCATCGGTGAGCGTCAACTCCCTGATTGACCTAATCGAACAGAAAGATGCAGCCAGACACGTGGAGGTTCCCGTAGAGTTTGTCGAGCGTGGAACGCTCGGTAAAGCTAAGGGAATAGACTAGAGAAGTATACATCCGGATCATCTTACAGTTCTTCTTCAAAATATGCAGTAGTATATTCCAATACCTTCTTCTCCCAGTTTGAGTTATTGAAGGTATGATCCGCATCTTTAATTATCTTCAATTCTGCCCTTCCATCGTAGTATTTGAGATACTTTTCAGAAACAGATAGGGGTACCGAAGTGTCCTTATCTCCGTGAATTATCAGCACTTTTTTTCCAAAGCTCTTAGCTGTTTCAAATATATTCAGATTTAAAATATCGTCAATGAAGTCGCTGCCCAGAAGTAGCCCTCCGCGTTCAACATATCCTATCTTTCGCACAAAATCAATTTCTGCCGCGGACTTATCTGACAATGCAACTTCACTTACATTCCCGGCGGGTGCCCAGAGACATAGACTATTTATTTCATCCTTTCTTTCTCCGGCAAGAGCGCTTGCAACAGAGCCGCCCATACTCAGGCCAAGAAGGCCTATCCGCCCGGAATCAATACCATCAAGCTCCTTGGCATAGTCCAGTATGTTGTGTGCATCCCTAATCTCGCCCGAAAGGGTCATGTTGATGAAGTCGCCATCGCTTTCCCCGCTTCCTCCAAAATCAAACCTTACACTGGCTATCCCCTTCTTTTCAAGCATTCTGGATAGCTTGACAAAAATAAAGTGGGGCTCCATCTTGCTGCCGGTAAGTCCATGAAAGAGGACTACAACCGGCACCTTATGTGTAGTATTATCAGGCATGTGGAGCATGCCCCTGAGAGTTAGTCCCTGACTTCTTAGTTCAACTGCCTTCTGCATAATTACACCTCTGAATCTTCCAGACTTATTTATAAGGTTATTATACCACTATTTCCTTATGAAAGAAGGCTGTGGCAGTGCTGCAGCAATAAATAAACTATAAATAAAGTAATTATTGATGATTTTCTATGGTTATTCATGTAAAATGTAATAGTAAAGGTATAACTTAAGGGCATTAATTAAGAGATGCTAGGGGGATATCGTTTGAAAATAAGCAAAAAGAAGATGCTTTTGAAAATGATAATCAGCTTTTCCATCATTTTTTTAGTGGCTACAGCAACCCTAAGTACTTCTATATTCGGATATTTTTCTCGTACCTATCGGGAAGAAGTCGATAAATACAATAGCAAAATCCTGTCTCAGGCACAAAAGACAATTGATCTATATCTGCTAAGAGAGATTGACAAGCTGCAGTCTGACCTCATATCTTACATAATGTTTGATGATGACATGAGCAGCTACGTTGCCAGTGACACTGTGTCAAGTGTTAGCATATCTAACATATATAAGAGGCTAACTGAAATGAAGAACGAGAGCAACATGCTTCAGACAATATCAGTATACTCATGTGCTTCAAATACGATAATATCTACCGTTGGCGTAAAGTTTCTGGATGACAGCAAAAATGAAAGGTATCTCGACACACCCTGGATAGAGAAAATGGAAAAAGCTGCTGACAGTAAGCTATGGATAGACTCGACCTTTAACATGGTTTCTGATAATGGGCTGGAGAGTAATATCATTTACTTTGTCGCATCATACCCCTACAATGCCACTGCGGACAAAAGGAAAGCCATAATATCCATAAGCGTTGATGAGAAGGAGCTTTTTAGTGAAATTATAAGGGTTGTTCCGGAGCAGTTTGGGCAGATTTTCATTATTGATAGTGAAAATAAGATTGTATCTCACCAGAACAAGAGCTTGATTGGCACGAAGCCCGCAGGCATGGAGTTCATTGACAAGATTGATAGTATCAGCGAGGATGGTTTTTTCCTTGATTCATATAATGGCAATGAAATTGCAGTCAACTACAGGTCTTCCGAGTTTTATGACTGGAGGTACATTGTTGCCGACGAGTATGACATGGTCTATCATCGAGGCAATGTAATTCAAATAACAATTCTTTTTATAAGTATCATCGTTTGCCTTGTTGGTATTATTGTCATCATCATCTTCTCTGCCAACCTATACAAGCCATTTAAGAGGCTGGTGCAAAGTGCCGGCGATTCTTTGAGGATAACTTCCGAAAATAGTGATGTCGACCTGAATGCTATGAATGAATTTAACATAATTGATTTGGCCTTTGAGAGCATGAACCAGAACATACAAACGCTGGAGGAATTTGTTGAAGAAAGGAAAACGGTCTTGAGAAGGGCCTTTCTCAACAATCTGATTAGCGGTGAAAAGGCTGCTATACACATATCAGACAAAAATATGGAGCTGCTGGGTTTTAATTTTCCTCATGACAGATTTGTTTTAGTGGTTGCGGAGTTTATTGACGATATGGGGCATAGTAAAATTGAAAATGAAACCTATGGGCAAATTATACAAGGGATTGAAAACCGGGCAGTTTTCGGCTCAATCCAGGTTGCAGGCTTTATGACATATAAAAGGAATGTGGCCTTCCTGCTAAATTATGCAAATGAAGACAGGAATAAGGTTTATGATTTTTGCTCCTGGGTTTGTGATACTGTTGATGATAGATTTAGTAAAACACTTGTTTTAGGAGTCGGTGGAGAATCCCTGGGTATTGCTAATATATCAGCCTCATACAAGCAAGCACTTGAAGCCCTGCACTCAAGGCTTATCAACACGGATTGCAAAGTATTTGTCTATCAGGAATCATGTGTAAAGCAAAAAAGCATAACACATGATATTGAATTAATAACAAAGCTGATAGAAAACATCAAGCTTAGGAATAAGGACTGTGTGAAAGAAAGTATTGACTTGATAATTGATTACATTGTGAAGGAGCAATACTCAATAGAGTCTGTGAGAGAGTATATCATATTTGTTGCCACATATCTTACAAAGCTCACCTATGATATGGGATACAATGAGCAAGAGGTGTTCGGGGGTAATATAACTCAGGATTTCAGCAGGGTTTCGAGCATAGATGAACTCAAAATAAGGATGGATAACTACTGCCTTCGTTTTGTTGATTTTCTGGAGGCTCAGAAATCAATGAGGAAATCAGTGCTGGTACAGCAGGTAATGAAGTACATGAGGGACAACAAGCAAAACGATCTGTCTTTGATTGTTGTGGCTGATTCTGCCGGAGTTAGCCCATCCTTTTTAAGCAAGGTTTTCAAGGATGAAACCGGTATAAAATTTGTTGATTATAGCATCCAGTTAAAGCTGGAGTATGCAAAAACGCTTCTGGAAAGGAAAAATGTCTCTACAGAAGAGGTGTCACTAAAGGTTGGTTACAGCCAGACACAGTATTTCATCAAGAAATTCAAGGCCCAATATGGGATAACACCCAAGCAGTATCAAATGAAATTTCTCAATGAGCTAAATTTTGATGGGTAAACAGAATAGGAGAAAAAAACATGAGTGATGTAATTTCCAAAAGAAAAAAGGAATACTTAGATTTTTGTGCAGATTTTTGCTTGGAGGAAGGCAACCGGGCGGGGAGGCTTCTTAAGGAATACGCTCTTATGGAGAAGGGTGATAAACCGGATAGCAGTCATATAAAGGCAGTCTTTTTTGCAGTGTACTACCACCTTGACTGTAGTGATTTCATTCTAGCCATGCTTATTAGGATGCTCTACAGGGACCGGACACTAAACCTGCTTGACGAGGAGGTCAAGGAGGAAGCAAAGAGACTTATACTCACTCATGCTTACTGGCTTACACAGGACTGTGCATTTTTCGGCAAGCAGAATATGTGGACTGAAAATCACATTATGATGTATCATACGGATGCCTATCTTGCAGGGCAGCTATTTGCTGATGAGACCTTTACCGTTTCCGGGAAAACCGGCAGACAGCTAATGGAAGAGACAGGACCGAAGATACTTGATTGGATTAGAATCAGGGCTCTTGTTGGCTTTAGCGAGTGGGATTCCAACACATATATTGGAGTCAACCTAACTTCTCTTATTAACCTGTATGATTTTTGCAATGACAGCGTAATTGCAGCTCAGGCAGAAAAGCTGCTGAATATCATGATGGTCGGCATAGGTATTAATTCATTTGAGGGAGTGCATGGATGCAGTCACGGAAGAACATATACAAGGGTCTTAAAAAACAGCACCCTGGAAGCTGTTGCGGGCATCAATTGGATTATTTGGGGCAAGCCCCGGGAGTTTTCTGTAAATCAAGGTCCTCTGGTGTTGGCAGTCAGCAAATATGTTCCGCCTGAGCTAATCATTAGTATTGGATATGAAGCACCTGAGGAGTTGATTGATCAGGAGCAGCAGAGCTTCGATGTAGAAGACGGCCCTTCGCTTGGGAAGGGTTTTGATAGCGAGGAGGACATTACTCTGTATTGGCAAAACATGGGGTACACACACAGGAATATTGTAAAGCGTAATATGGAGATAGGAGAGAAGTATGGGATTATTGTGCATGACAAGGTATACGATGAATACATGTACAATAAGGATTGCATTGAGAATGGCATTTTACCTGAAAAATGCAGGTGCATCACATATATTAGCCGTGTTAATAAGATGACTTATAAGACGCCCGACTATATGCTTTCCTGTGCCCAGGATTTCAGAAAAGGCCAGAAAGGGTTTCAGCAGCATATCTGGCAGGCAACGCTTGGGAAGGGCGCCATCATATTTACTACCCACCCGGGGACCTTTGGCGAAGGGGACGGACGACCTGATTTTTGGGCAGGGAATGCAACGTTTCCCCGTGCGGCACAATACAAAAACACAGTATTTTGCATATATAACATAGAGCATGACACGAAAATAAATTATTCTCATGCCTACCTGCCTGTTGACTGCTTTGATGAGGTGTGCAGAGAAGGGAACTGGGTATTTGTCAAAAAAGATGAGGCATATGGTGCCCTGTACTCGCAGAATGGCTTTTATGAAGACAGTTTCCAAACTGAACTCTCATGCAGAGTAGGAAAAAATATATGGATTTGTGAATTAGGGCGAAGAAAACTCCATGGGTCCTTCAAAGAATTTGTAGAAAAACGGTTGAATACTGTGATGGAGACAAGCGATTTGCGTATATCTTATGAAAACTTGGCAGGGGAGACCATAAGCTTTGGATGGGATGGTGATTTGGAGGTAGATGGGCGGAGTGTAGAACTATCGGGATATAAAAGGTTTGATAACAGATACGTCTGTTCAGAGTACATGAAGGGAGAATACATTTTGAAATGCGGGGATCAGCAAATGAAAATAGATTTATGTATAGAATGAAATTCCTCAATAAGTGCCACTGCCTATTCGAGCGGCATTTTGTCGTAACGGGGACAAAAATAGAGCATAAGTAGAAAAGTAACCATAAATAAAATAATAAGTGCAAGAATAAAAAGAAAGTCATCCTTTTAGAATTTATTAATCTTTAAATGTGGAGTCGTATCTATGTATAATTAGGCGGAAAAGAGATGCTGACTTACTAGAGGGGTGGCACATATGAACAGATTGACCACATCATTGCGGAAAAATGCAAAGCTTTATTGGAAGAACAGATTCTTCTTCCTTTTATTCTTACCGGCTATTGCACATTACATTATATTCAAATACATACCCATATATGGAGTCACGATTGCCTTTAAGGACTATATTATAAAGCGTGGGATTATGGGGAGCCCATGGGTCGGCTTGGAAAACTTCAGACTTCTTTTTATGGGCGATTCATTTATGGAGGTAGTAAGAAACACCGTGCTTATAAGCATTTATCAGACCATTATTGCCTTTCCAATGCCCATCATCTTTGCAATCATGCTAAATGAAGTATATAATAGCAAGCTTAAGAAAACAATACAGACAATTAGCTACCTACCGCATTTCCTATCGTGGGTTGTTCTGGCCGGGATATTTATTGAGGTTCTTTCTCCCTCCAGAGGTCCAATCAATATGATTATTACAAGTCTAGGATTTAAACCCATATACTTTTTGGGAGATCCGAAATGGTTCAGGACAACCCTGGTAGGCACATATATATGGCAGGGTATGGGCTGGGGGTCCATTGTATATCTTGCTGGATTAACCTCAATAGATCCAAGTCTTTATGAAGCTGCGACTGTAGATGGGGCAGGAAGATTCAAAAAGATCTGGCATATCACTATACCGGGAATAGTTCCGATTATAACGATTATGTTCATATTTGCCATGGGGAAAATCATAAAGGATGATTTTGATCAGGTGCTGAACCTATATAATCCTGCTGTCTACTCTGTGGGAGACGTCATAAGCACATATGTCTACCGATCAGGTCTTGTTAACCTAAAATACAGCTTCGCAGCTGCTGCGGATCTCTTTAAGAATGTAATAGCATTTGTAATGGTAGTAGGTACCAACTATATAACTAGAAAAATTAATGACTATGGACTTTGGTAGATTGGAGAAAAGTATGAGAGCAAAAAAGAGTTTTGGAGAATTGCTTTTTGATATTGTAAACATAACAATTTTGATATTTATATCACTGACCTTTATATATCCATTTATCCATGTCGCTGTGCTCTCTCTAAGCACGCCTGAAGCTGCGGCAATTGGAGGATTTAAACTAATACCAAAGCAGATTGTATTCAACTCTTATGAAAAAGTATTGAGGTCTCCTAATGTATGGCGGGGATATATGAACACAATTATCATTGTGGCAGGGGGATGGATTGTATCGATGATACTTACGATTTCCGGTGCCTATCCACTGTCAAGAAGGAACCTGCCCCACAGAAAATTTTGGACTCTGTTTGTCGTCTTTACCATGTTTTTTCAAGGCGGACTCATACCTTCCTATCTACTTGTAAGAAATATTGGCTTGTCAAACAGCTATTTTGCCATGATACTGCCTGCCGCTTTGAGCACATGGAACCTGCTGATTATGAGGAATTTCTTCATGGCTATACCCCCAGATTTGGAGGAAGCGGCATATTTAGATGGGGCCAGTCCATTTAGAGCCCTCATGAGTGTGATACTTCCGGTTTCAAAGCCTGTATTGGCAACTGT
>JAAYBT010000025.1 GCA_012730015.1 Clostridiaceae bacterium | reverse complement strand
CTTCCGGAATCGGCGCTGGAGTCTTGCCGTATTCACCCTTTACAAGGGCCTTGGACTCCTTAGGCACCATTTTATATCTCTCACCTGTGATTACATTCATTACGGCCTGTGTGCCGACTATCTGGCTTGTGGGAGTTACCAGTGGAGGATATCCAAAATCGGCCCTCACCTTAGGCACTTCCTTCAAAACCTCTTCAAGCTGATCTGACTTTCCTGCCTGTTTCAGCTGTGAAACAAGGTTGGAAAGCATGCCGCCCGGCACCTGATAAATAAGCGTATTTACATCTACGCCCATGACCTTTGTATCAAGCAGCCCGCTATTCAGGTAGCCTTCCTTGATAGGTCTGAAATATTCAGCTATCTCAGTGAGCTTACCAAGCTCAAGCCCGGTATCATACTCAGTTCCACTCAA
Organism: Clostridiaceae bacterium; assembly: GCA_012730015.1. Classification (GTDB taxonomy): domain Bacteria; phylum Bacillota; class Clostridia; order Acetivibrionales; family DTU013; genus JAAYBT01. The sequence continues at coordinate 3,031 of JAAYBT010000025.1, read as the reverse complement.
TGTAGCAACAAGAGGTTCTGTAGGAGGCTGTGATGTTCCCATGGCCATAGGTGAAATGGCGCAATCCACTACATCGGCTCCTGCCTCTATTGCCTTCAAATAGGTCATCGATGCAACACCGCTTGTGTAGTGAGTGTGAATTTGGATAGGAACCTTGATGTATTCCTTCAATGCCTTTACAAGGTCATAAGCGGAATAAGGCAGAAGCAATCCGGCCATATCCTTTATGCATATGCTATCTGAACCCATCTCTACCAGCATACGTGCATCCTTAACAAAAAGCTCCAAATTGTGAACAGGGCTAATCGTGTAGCTTACTGTTCCCTGTGCATGTCCGCCTTCCTTTTTGCAAGCCTTTATGGATGTTTCAATATTTCTTACATCGTTGAGCGCATCGAAAATCCTGATAATATCAATACCATTCGCTACGGACTTCTGCACGAAATATGTAACCACGTCGTCGGCATAATTCTTGTAGCCCAACAGGTTTTGCCCCCTGAGCAGCATTTGCAGCTTAGTCTTCTTTGCTCTGCTCTTGATTTTTCTCAATCTTTCCCAGGGATCCTCATTCATAAAACGCAGGCAGGAATCAAAGGTTGCTCCGCCCCAGCATTCCAGTGAATTGTAGCCAATATCATCAAGCTTCTCAACGATTGGCAATATATCGTCAGTAGACATCCTTGTAGCTATCAAAGACTGATGCGCATCTCTTAGTACTGTTTCTGTTATCTTGACCTTTGACATAATTAAATCCTCCTCATTCCAAAGACGCCAGCAAATCTCCAGCGTTAACGGAAGCTCCTCTGGAAACATTGATAGATGCTACAACGCCTTCTGAAGGAGCAACAATTTCATTTTCCATCTTCATCGCTTCAAGAACCACAAGCACACTACCTCTTTTGACAGCATCGCCAACATTTGCAACCACTTTTAAAATAGTTCCCGGCATAGGAGCCATGACCTTGACTGAACCTGTCGCTCCACTGCTTACAGCCTTTTTCTCAGCTGCAGGAGCCGCAGCTGGTGCAGGCGCTGCTACCGGAGCCGGTGCCGCTGCAACAGGTGCCGCGGGTGCCTGAACAGGAGCGCTTGCTGTAGGTGCCGCATATACAGGAACTGATCCGTCTCTAACCTCTTCCACCTGAACATCATATTGATTCCCATTTACATTTATTAAGAACTTCTTCATAGATAATATCCTCCCAACATATTATTTTAACCGTCAATATTCCTTTTATGAGTTTAAATCGCGGCTTAACCGCTCTAATCTGCCTGTAGTATTCCAAACCGTTGATGCTTGAGGCAGCTGTCTCATGGAACGCACTACAAGTCTGTAACCCGGCCTTGTTTCCATTGCGGCTATTGCTGCAGATATCACAGCAATTATTTCTTCACTAATACTTACATTTTCATTTACAGCCATTTGTGCACCTCCATATTACAGCGGTATGTTACCGTGTTTTTTTGCCGGTCTATTCTCTCTCTTGCCGGAAAGCATTTCAAGAGCATTTATAAGTCTGCTGCGAGTAGTAGCCGGATCAATTACGTCATCCACGTACCCTCTGGCAGCTGCAACATAAGGGTTAGAAAACTTCTCCTTGTATTCCTCAATCTTTTGCTCCCTGGCTGCGATGGCATCATCCGCAGCAGCAATTTCCTTGCGGAATATAATGTTAGCCGCGCCATCAGGCCCCATAACAGCAATTTCAGCACTTGGCCACGCAAAAACCATATCCGCACCAAGATGTTTGCTGTTCATTGCAATATAAGCCCCACCGTAAGCTTTTCTGACGATTACATTAATCTTTGGAACAGTTGCTTCTGAGAAAGCGTACAAGAGCTTAGCTCCATGTCTTATAACACCCGCGTACTCCTGACCTGTCCCCGGGAGATATCCGGCAGTATCGGTGAAGGATACAAGCGGAATATTGAAGGAATCGCAGAAGCGAATGAATCTTGCAGCCTTATCAGCCGAATTGACATCCAAAACTCCTGCCATAACCTGAGGCTGATTAGCAACGATTCCAACAGTCTTGCCATTGAGCCTGCCAAATCCGACTACAATATTCTGTGCAAAGTGCTTGTGCACTTCAAGAAAATCACCATTGTCAAGTATACTGACAATTACATCCTTTATATCATAGGGTTTATTAGCGTTATCAGGAATCAATTCCAACAGACTCTCGTCGATTCTGTTCAAATCATCGTTTGCAATAAGACTTGGCCCATCTGTCAGATTGTTGTCCGGAAGAAAACTTATAAGTCTTCTGATTTCCTTCAGGCATTCTTCTTCATTGCTGCTTCTGAAATGAGCAACGCCGCTCTTCTCATTATGTACCTGAGCTCCGCCAAGGGTATCGAAGGTAACATCCTCACCGGTCACCGATTTAATGACCTGCGGCCCTGTAATGAACATATAGCTTGTTTTATCCACCATAAAAATAAAATCTGTTATTGCAGGAGAATAAACTGCGCCGCCGGCACAAGGCCCCATAATAACAGAAATCTGCGGTATAACACCTGAAGCCAATGTGTTACGATAAAATATATCGCCATATCCGCTCAATGCATCGATACCTTCCTCAATTCTAGCCCCACCGGAATCATTAATGCTAATGAATGGTGCTCCAACCTTCATAGCCATGTCCATCACCTTGGTAATCTTGCGGGCATGAGCCTCACCCAGGGAGCCACCTATTACAGTAAAATCCTGTGATGACACAAAAACAGGTCTGCCGTCTATTGTTCCGTATCCGGTAACGACGCCATCCCCAGGTACCTTCTTTTTCTGCATGTCAAAATCAATAGCTCTTGTCTCAACAAACCCATCAACTTCAACAAAGGAATTGTCGTCAAACAATTTCTCCAGTCTTTCCCGCGCCGTCATTTTGCCAGACTCGTGCTGCCTGGTAACCCTGTCAGCACCGCCTCCGGCTTCAACCGCTTGTCTGCGGGCGTTGAGGTCATTAATCTTTTCAATAGTTCCCATGCATCTTCCACCTCGTCTAATTATTTCTAATGCCGTCTATCT
>JAAYBT010000208.1 GCA_012730015.1 Clostridiaceae bacterium | reverse complement strand
GGCATTCTGGCAGACGATATGGGGCTTGGGAAGACCATACAAATAATTGCTTTGCTGCTATCGGCCAAGGACCAAAAGGGTGCATCCCCGTCCCTGATTGTCGTCCCAACCTCACTTGTATTCAACTGGTGCGCGGAGCTTGATAAATTCGCACCCGGATTAAAGTACATCGCAATAGTGGGCAACAAGCAGGAGCGTCATTCCGTGATTGGTCAGCTTGATGGCTATGATGTCGTAATCACTTCATATCCATTAATCAGGAGGGACATTTCATTTTACACTGCACATGATTTTAGGTATTGCATACTCGATGAAGCACAGCACATTAAGAATCCTGCCTCCAGGAATGCACGATCTGTGAAGCTTATAAAGGCTGAGACTCGTTTTGCCCTTACAGGCACGCCGATCGAGAACAATTTATTTGAGCTGTGGTCAATGTTTGACTTCGTACTTCCCGGATATCTCTACTCATATAGAAGATTTAACGAGCGATTTATCCAACCTGCCTCCGACGAGGACAACACTGAGATATACAGCGATCTGAGCAGGCAAATAAGACCCTTCGTACTAAGGCGGCTAAAAAGGGATGTGTTAAACGAGTTGCCGGAAAAAATAGAGAATACCATGATTGCCGAGCTAACACAGGAGCAGAAGAAGATATATATGGCCTATTTGCAGGACATAAAGGGCGAGATTTCAAAAGATATTAATGAATTGGGCTTTGACAGAAGCAGAATTAGGATACTGGCGGCTTTGACAAGATTAAGGCAGCTTTGCTGTCATCCTTCTTTGTTTATTGAAAACTATTCAGGCGAAAGCGGAAAGATGCAGCTTCTAGAGGAGATTATTGAGGAATCCGTGGGAAGCGGACATAGGATTTTGCTCTTCTCGCAGTTTACCGGCATGCTGCAGCTAATTAAAAACAGGCTCAGGGAAATGAAAATTCCCACACTTTATCTGGATGGTTCAACTCCCGTTAATGAAAGAGGTTATTTAGTTAATTCCTTTAATGAAGGTCTGGGGAAGGTCTTCCTTATTTCCCTGAAGGCTGGTGGAACAGGCCTAAACCTGACCGGCGCTGATACTGTTATACACTACGATCCCTGGTGGAATCCGGCTGTAGAAGATCAGGCAACGGATCGCTCCTACCGTATCGGCCAAAAAAAGTCCGTATATGTGATGAAGCTTGTTACAAAGGGCACAATTGAAGAAAAGATACTTGCCCTACAGGAAAAGAAGCGTGACCTGATAGATGCTGTCATACAGCCCGGCGAAACGCTTCTGTCCAAGATGACCCAGCAGGAAATCCAGGCACTGTTTGAATAGCTACCATATTAATGGGAGGACGGGCTGCTGAGTCAGCAGCCCATCCCTCTATACGAACTTCTGTAAATTCTCCGTCCTTGAAAACTTGAAGGAAGCCACAAGAATTAGCGCCAGTGCAAAAGCAGCCAGCACCAAGAGATTCAAAGAAATGTCCGACCAGGTCCCTCCACCCTGCATTATTTCCACCGCATCAAGGGCCCACCTCTGTGGCGTAAACAAACTAATCCTCTGCATGAACTTTGGCATAAGCTCCACTTCCCAGAAGCATCCTCCCAGCATACAGGTAGGTGTCGTTACAAGAGTGCTCAGAGTACTTGCCATATAGGAGGAATCGGAAAATGCGGTCAGGACAAGTCCTATCCCGATTGCGGTAAAGCTAAACATCAAAAGTATGATAAACATTGATACCCCGCTTAAGCCGGTATCTATGCGGAAAACATACTTCATAAGCAGCAGGATAGCAAATATTTGAATAATTGTAATCATCAAGCTTGTTATGGCGTTTGCTGCTATATACTGACGCGAATTGACAGGCGCCGTGCATATTCTGTAGTAGGTGCGTCTCCTTTTTTCCTTCAATATAATTGACGAGGTAAAGTTTGCTCCAAACAACATAAACATGATTAAAAACCCTATTGAGGTCGAGGTCATAAGCCTCCCAACCATTTTGTCCTTTAGCACAACAACATTTAGTTTGTCCGCGCTGCTATTATATTTATCCAGCATTTTATCAAACAGAGACCTGTCTCCTGCCGACGCAGCAGATAGCTTTGCAAGAGTATCCGTATAGTTGCTTAGGAATTGCTCAATCCATGCTGTTGTCTCCTGCCCCTTCAAAGAAACAATTTCAATATCCTTGAGGGTCCCACTGTAAACACCTTCACTAAAACCTTGCGGAATAATAACTGCCAAATCTATACTCATGTCCAGCAGCAAGCTGTTGACATCTGCATCCTCCACATCAGATAGCTGGAATCCATCGTTAGAGCTCAACACTTCCTTGAGGTCTTCGCAGATTATCCCATTATCATGATTTACAAAGCCAACCCTAAGCACCGGGGAGCTTGGAGTACCATAAATCACCAAGGACAATAGCACCCCCAGCAGAGGCAGGAAAATATATATGATGATATTCTCCTTTTTCCTGAATGTAGACCTTAATGTGTTAGATATAATCTGTATAATATTACGCATATGCTCTGTCCCTCCTTCTTGAAAATAGAGCTGAGATGGTAATGAAAAGCGCTGCTAATCCAAGGTTTACAAGTAACGAGACAAACATATCGGAATAACTACCATCAAAAATTACCCCAAAAAGAGCTGAATTAATCCACTTAACCGGAGAAATAACGGAAATAGTTGATATTACACTACCCATGGCTGAAAGCGGCATATACCCTCCACCGAGGAACACAAATATAGGTATGATAGCGTTCAAGACACCCGAAGCAGCCTCACTACTTTTAATAAGGAAGGCCAAGGCAACGCCCAAGCTTGTTGTCATAATGGCATAGGAAAGGATGAGCAGCCCAACAGATAGCAAATCTTCTCCCCAATAGGTTTTCAACACCAATTTGCTGAACAATAGTACGACTAGTCCCTGCACAAAAGATACGAAAATACTACCTATAACCTTCCCCGTCAGGAGCTCAAAGCTGCTCACCGGAGCGCATAATATCCTGGGTGCAGTATTTTGCTCGACCTCACCCCTTATTGCCCAAAAGCCTGTGAGAGAGGCATAGAACAGTATCAGCGTCAGCATAGTTACTGCATAGTAATCCATGGAGCCTACTTGGCGTTTCTTATCAAGAGACCTCACCTGAACATTACCTTCGTACTCCTGTAAGCGCTGCATCCCCAAGGCCGCAGGGTTATTTTCAGCTATAGTCATGATTCCATCATAGGATTTTATGAAGCTTGCTATTGAGTTCTCAAGTAAAGTCGTATCCAGCCCCGCTCCTTCATTTTTGTAAATACTAATCTGCAGCGGATTCTCGCTTATATGAACAAGAGCAGAATAGGCTTTTGCCTCAACTCTGGCCTTACTTCCTTCAAAATCCTCTGTCTTTTCAAACACAATCCCGGTCTCCTCCTCCAGCATAGAACTAAAGCTCTCGAAGGCGTCGACAAAGGCTTTGTTTTCCTCTACCTCAACTTTATACAAAACCTTGGCATCATCGAATTCAATGGTGCCGGAGAATAGGCCGCTAAAGGACACGCCCAAAATAGTGATTAATACAATCGGAAAGAGTACCATCATTGAATTTCCCTTGTAGTCACGTACGTTCTTAAGTATTTCTTTTACGATAATCCTATATATCTTCACAGCTGTATCCCCCCCTAATCCCTTAGTTTTCTTCCGGTCATAGCCAGGAAAACAGCCTCAAGATCGGGCATCTTACTTTCTAAGCTCTTAATCGAAATCCCGTTGGATGTGAAATAATTAATTATCTTATCCATATTGCTTACTTCCCTGAAGCTTGAAATCTTGATTATGTTCTCCTCGATTTCAACAGCATCTACGCCTGGTATTTGCTTAATGTCATCCTCTTTTATTCCCGACAGTAAATCCATAACCGTGATTAACACTATATTCCTGTCACTAATAAGGTCTTCAAGCTCCTTACACGTACCCAGCGCAATTACCTTTCCATGATCCATTATTGCAATACGACTGCAGATTTCTTCAACCTCCTCCATGTAATGGCTTGTGTAGATAATGGTGCTGCCCTGCTCGTTCAGCTTCTTTACCGACTGCAGTATATGGTTTCTGGACTGTGGATCGATACCAACCGTAGGTTCATCCATAATAATGAGCTTGGGCTTGTGGGCAATGGCGCAGGCAATATTCAAACGCCTTTTCATACCCCCGGAGAAGGTTTTAGGAAATTTTTTCGCATTTTCCGATAAACCGGTAAACTCCAGCGCTTCCAGTGCAGCAGCTTCAAGCTCATTTCCTTTCAGGCCATAGAGACTTGCAAAGAACTTAACATTTTCCAGGCTGGTAAGCTCTTCGTAAATGGCGACCTCTTGCGGGACAATACCAATGTAGCCCTTTGTCTTCATTTTTTCTTTCTTAACATCGCTTCCTAAAACACTAATTGAGCCCTTGTCGAAATGTAGAAGTCCCGTAATCATATTGATCGCAGTACTCTTCCCGGCCCCGTTCGGCCCCAGCAGCCCGAATATCTCGCCTTCCTCTATATCCAGCGACATTTTATCTACCGCCGTAATATCACCAAAACTCTTTGTGACCTGATCCATTCTTACAATATTCATATAAACACCCCTTTTACATCTCTTTGATTTCTTTACCATTATAAAAAAACAGCTCCTCTTCCGGTAGTCCGAAAGGTCACTGTTTTAGATGACAAAAGTCATATACTTCATCGATATTGCACTCACACTGTATACTTCATTTCAACCCAAAAGCCTGAATCTTTCTTTGCTCCACTAATCCTCTCTGCGCTTCTCGCCGGTTAAATAGTAAATGGCGACCTGGGTTCTGTGCTCAAGACCTGTTTTATCAAGTATTGTAGATATGTAATTCTTAATGGTGCCCTCCGACATAAAGAGCCTGCCTGCAATCTCCTTGTTAGACAGCCCATTCGCAATCAGCCTGCAAATCTCCAACTCCCTATCAGTCAACAGACCCTCAGGAATACTGCTTTTTCTATCTGACGATAGCTCCTCCTTAATTATATCCATAACCACATCCTGCATTACTGTGCCGCCTTCATGTACGATGCGAATAGCGTCCATGATACGTGAAGTAGAGCTGCCCTTGAGCAAATAGCCCTTTGCGCCGTTTTTAACAGCATTCAATATGAAGTCATCATCATCAAAGGTGGTTAAAATCAATGGCTTCGTTTCGGTTCCGGCAGAGATTTCCCGCGCAGCCTGAAGTCCATCCAAAACCGGCATCCTGACATCGAGCAAAGCAACGTCCACCGCTTGCCTGTTGCAATACTCCACCGCCTTTAGGCCATTGTCCACACAAGCGACGACCTCAAAACGATCATCCGTCTGAAGAATAATATTCATCCCTTCTCTTATTAATGCATCATCATCTGCGATTAGCACCTTTATTGGCATCTTTTCTCTCCTATATTTCCTCTCCCGCAGGAAGAATTGTTATTACCGAGAAACCTCCAAAGCTATCTATGATAAGCTTTCCCCCAGCATTCTCAGTCCTTTCCTCCATCCCTGACAATCCCATTCCTTTTTTCATCGAAGGCGCACCCAAGCCATTATCCCGCACCTCCGCCTTAATCAGCCTGTTCATCACCTCAAGCCTTACATCTACATTGCTGGCTTTAGAATGCTTAAGGACGTTGGTAAGAGCCTCTTTGGTATTGTCAATTAAAATTTTCCACTGAATGTGGCTGATAATATCCAGCCTGCCTGTATAGGAAAAGGATGTTTTGATTTCACTGTTCAGGGAAAACTCATCCAATACAAGCTTAAGCCGGTTTATTCCCAGTTGTTCAGCCGGAGGCTTAATTGTCCTCAGGGTAGTACGAACACTGTCCATGCCTTCCTTTAAACTTTCCTTCACATTTTTTATTATAGCGCCTGCCTTATCCTTTTGCGTATCAAGAATCAGCTCAGCCGCCTCAAGCTGTATTATGCTTCCCGCCAGAGTATGTCCCACTCTATCGTGTATGCTTTGAGCCAGATTGTTTCTCTCCTCTATTTGTGAAAGGTAGCGCATCTGTGCCTCATATTCATTGCCCGCATCCAGCCTGCTAAGCAGCTCCTCATTCCTGTCACGCAGGCTTTCATTGGTTTTTTTCAATACAGAAAGAGCCTCGAAATGGTTAGCAGCCAATAGATATATTATTAAGGTGAGCAGAGAAAATGCCGCATATTCCGGCAGTAGGCTTACATCGACAAAGAAAGCCGGTAATGCCGTAAAAATCAAATGAACCTTCCAGTCTGAATTAAACTTCGAAACCAACTCAAGGATATCTATGCTAATAAGTAGTATAAGCGGCAACTCGGTAAGTAGCGTACAAAGTAAAAGTATAACAATGGAGCTAAGCTGAGTGATTTTCTTGAAAAACGCATTCTTCAACAAATAGCTGATTGCAACAGAAGAAGTATATACCAGTATAAGCAGTATTATCAGGGGTATTGCTTCCATATCACCCATTACATAATAAAGAATGCAGTATAGCAAGATAACCAATCTGGTGCCAATCATCCAGTTTTCCATATGACCTCACTTGCTTAGATACTCGGTTGGGTGTCGGGAACGGCCGTATTAAGGGCACACTGCGTCGGCGGGCTTGTCCCCCTGACATCCCTCATGACACAGTTACCCCACGACACACCAGCCTATCACTTACTTTAAATTTTCGGGGTTCAGTAATTTCAGTTCCTCCGGAAGAAAAACGCCGTCCTTCCGGACCAGCACGTCGTCAAACCATATCTCACCTCCGCCGTATTCCGGTCTTTGTATGAATACCAGATCCCAGTGTATGGCGGATTTATTTCCGTTATTACATTCATCATAGCAGCTACCCGGCGTAAAGTGGAAGCTCCCTTTGATTTTCTCATCGAACAAGGTGTCCTTCATAGGCTTATCTATATAGGGATTGAGTCCCAGAGAGAACTCGCCCACGTACCTCGCACCCTCGTCGGTGTCAAAGACCTGGTTGATTTTCTCAGTATCGTTTGCCGTGGCCTTTACAATTTTCCCGTCCTTGAACTCCAGCCTTACATTTTCGTAGGTAAAGCCCTGATATTTGGCAGGGGTATTATAGCTAATAATACCATTCACAGAATTTTTGTGTGGCGCAGAAAAAACCTCTCCATCAGGTATGTTCCTGCCACCGTCACACTTGATGGCCGGCATCCCCTTAATAGAGAAGGACAAATCAGTATTCTTTCCGATAATCCTGACCCTATCGGTCCTTTCCATCCACTGCACGAGGGGGTCCATTGCCTTTGACATCTTAGAATAATCAAGGTTGCACACATCAAAATAATAGTCCTCAAAAGCCTCTGTGGACATCTCAGCCATTTGCGCCATTGCGCTGTTGGGGTACCTGAGAATGACCCATTTTGTGTGCTCAACTCTCTGCTCGGAGTGAACAGGCTTGTTGAAGAGGGAGCTATACAGCTTCATCTTATCCTCCGGAACATCCCCAAGCTCATTGGAATTATCCGAATACCTTATTCCGATGTAAGCATCCATTTTCTTCATCCTGGCAAGCTCAAATTCAGCCATTAGCTTAATTTGCTCCTCACTGCAGCCATTAAGCAGGGCCCGGGTAATTTCATCATTCTTTATGGTGACAAAGGGCATTCCGCCTGCCTTGTATACTTCCTTTATCAATGCCTTGGTCAGGGGCAGCTCAAAGCCCTTGGTCTCAATCAGCACCTTCTCACCCGGTTGAACCTTGCAGGAGTAACTTACTAAATTTTTCGCCAGTATTTCTATCCTATGATCTGTCATGTTGTATTCAATCCTTTCCGTATCCTTTTGCCATGCTATTACCGTTTAATCCGGCACAGTCCCTCGCTTTATTCGGGGACATTCCTCGGCTCAGCACCTTGACTGGAGTGTCCCCATTCCTTTTACACCAATTTCTCCAGTTCATCCAAAATCGCCCCAAACATCTTCATTGCATCCTCCACCGGCTCTGGTCCGCTCAGGTCCACACCAGCCTTCTTCAGAAGCTCCAGCGGATAATCAGATCCCCCGCTCTTAAGGAAGTGGGTGTAGCGGTCGACCGCCGGCTTGCCCTCCTTTAGAATTTGCTGAGAAAGTGACACTGCCGCAGAAATGCCCGTAGCATATTTGTATACATAAAAGCTGGAATAGAAATGAGGAATTCTCGCCCATTCAAAAGCAATTTCATCGTCTATAACAACCTCGGGGCCAAAATATCTCTCATTCAACTCTCTATAAATTCTGCAAAACTCCTGAGCCGTCAGCGCTTCGCCGCTCTCGATCAGAGCATGCGTAGTCTTCTCGAATTCTGCAAACATTGTCTGGCGGAATAGTGTGCCCCGGAACTCCTCCAGGTAATGATTGAGCAAATAAGCCCTCTCCCTCTTATCTGGAGTAACCGACAACAGATAATTAATCAGCAGTGACTCATTAACCGTTGAGGCCACCTCAGCTACAAAAATCTTATATTCGGAATAAATATAGGGCTGGGTCTTATTTGTATAGTATGAATGCATGGCATGTCCCATCTCATGGGCAATCGTGAAAACATCATTGATCGTTCCCTGATAGTTCAGCAGCACATAGGGGTGCGTCAGGTGTGTTCCCCAGGAATAAGCCCCGCTGGTTTTGCCCTGATTTTCAAATACATCAATCCAGCCCGATTTGAATGCACTCTCCAAGTCCTTCAGATAGCAATCGCCCATCGGAGCAAGGCCTTTTTTCACCATCTCAAGAGCATCCTCATAGCCGATCTGCTTTGGCGGTTCCTCGACGATCGGGACATAGAGGTCGTACATATGCAGCTGTTCCAGCTTCAGCGCCTTCTTACGAAGCTGCAAATACCTGTGCAGCAGGGGCAGATTTCTGTTGACAGTATCAATCAGATTATCATATACGGATGTAGGCACATTGTCACTGTCAAGCGATGCACTGCGGCTTGAATCATATTTTCTGACAGTAGCGTAAAACCTATTCTTCTTTATGTTGCTGCCAAGCGATGATGAAAGAGTGTTTATCATTGAGGAATAAGCCGTGTACAAGGTGCGGAAAGCATCCTGCCTAACTCTCCTGTCTTTGGACTCCAGGAACTTGATATACCGCCCCTTGGTCACTTCCACCTCTTCCCCGTTCTCATCCTTTATATAGCCAAATTTGATATCAGCATTATTAAACATGGTAAATATGTCAGAGGGCGCATCAGCCATTTCCGAGGAGAGTGCCAGCAGCTCCTCCTCTCTGTCTGAAAGGATGTGCTTCTTTTGCCTGAGTAGCTCACTGATATGATGCTTGTACAAGGAGAGCCCCTCTATCTCATCAATGCTTTTTTTCAATAGTTCTTCGTCAATCGAAAGAATCTCCGGGTCAATGAATGAAATAGACGCATAGACCTCCGTACTGAGAGCCATTGCCCTATCCGTCAGCGCCTGATACTTTGAAAGGGAATTATTTTCATCCCTCCTCATCCTGGCATAGACAAAAAGCTTATCATTTAAGGCCAGCATTTTCTCAGAAAACTTAAAACAATCCAGCAAAGTCTTCATATCCCCTGCCAGCCTACCCTTGAAGGATGTCATTTCACCGGCCATACGGCGCACAGTCTTAAAGTCCTCTTCCCACTGACTGTCACTTTCATAAATATCTTCAAGCTTCCACTTGTACCTTGCATCGATTTCATCTCTAGCAGGCAGTGTATTTTTATTATTGTCGCTCATGAACTCACCTCTCATGCTAATATATGTACCGCTTTAACGTAAAAATGGCGACGTTTGTGATGTTTATAACTCCTCGGTTCAAAATGAAATTTTTCGGCTGTATTATATTATATCCCAGCCTAGGTGTTTTTACCAGTTTTGTGTGGTCAGGCTTTTCCCTCATTTCAAGTTACTGTT
>JAAYBT010000207.1 GCA_012730015.1 Clostridiaceae bacterium | reverse complement strand
TGCTGTCACCTTGATTTCCACCAATTCAACGCGTCCCTTTGAGAAGGACTCAACATTCACAGCCGAGGGGTAGCTAAGCACACGGGCAATTTCATTTGCGCAGGCCTGCTCAGGATTAATAACCATGTCGAGGCCAAGATCTCTCTTGAGTATAGACAATTCACCGGCATATTCAGGGTCTCTTATCCGGGCAATAGTATGGTCTGCACCCAGCTTTTTACCAGTAAGGCAGCAAACCATATTCATCTCATCGCTTGTAGTCGCCGCTATAAGCAGGTCTGCCGCACTTACCCCCGCTTCCATAAGTATGCTTGTGCTGACGCCGTTTCCTCTGATGCACATAACATCCAAAAACTCACTGGCCTTTTTCAGCGCCTCAGGGTCTTTGTCAATGATAGTAACATCATTGTTTTCCTTAGAAAGGCTCTCAGCCAGGCTATATCCTACCTTACCATCACCGATGATTATTATCTTCATTTATTTACACTCCCACAAAAATATGCGTATCCCCATGAATATTTGGGCATACGCAGACCAATTAGTCATATATTGCAAATCATCTGAATTGTACATCAATAGAAAATTAAGGTCAATACTATTTTTTTCCTTTATCATGAGACATTACAATTAGCTTACTCTATACAAATTTTGCTCTATACTCCTGCAGCTTTACCAAAATATCCGGGTGCTCGGCAAAGAACAAGTTCAACAGCTCTATTTTGCGAAGTGCGTTTGCATTGACATTATGCTCAATCATCTCGACATTCATAAGCAGGTTTTCCTCAACGTCGAGGTTTTGCAGGAATTCCTCTATGATATGATGCCGAGCCAAAAGAGCCCTTCCAATTTTTTCACCCTCCGCAGTTAGTTTCACGATGCCATACTTTTCATATTGCACCAGCCCAAGCTGTCCGAGCTTCTGCACCATCTTTGTTGCAGAGGGCGCTTTTATATTAAGCAATTCGGCCAACATATTGATGCGAATATACCCTTCTTCTATTGCACAGCGATAAATCATCTCCATATAGTCTTCCATGCTATGGGAGAGAAGTTCGTTCTTTTTGTCAAGAATCTCATAGCCGCGAACCGTGTAAAACTCTTTGCTATTCAAGATACCAGCCCCTTTCACCTACTCTGATGCTCTGTAACAGTATATGAGTAACATAATTCATATATTATTCATATATTAACCATAGATAAAACTTTTTCACGTGGCTAACTTTTAGTACACAAGTACCATTGGAGGTGCTTCATGTGAAGCAAAATCTCACCCCCTTACATTTGATTCCATGCGGTAAAAGCGTAACGGTTAAGGCACTTACTGCGGCCGGGAACACAAGGAGAAGAATGCTGGATCTCGGCCTTGTAATAGATACCGTTGTCGAAGCTTTACGCAAGAGTCCGTCGGGTGATCCCACTGCATATGAAATTCGAGGAGCAGTTATTGCACTGCGCAGTGAGGAAGCCTCTCAAATCCTGGTGGAATTACTTTAGTATCTTTTGGAGGAGCTTCTTATGGGATTAACTGCTCAATCCACCGGGTCTGCCTCACTGAAGCAAATGCAGGATGTCCGGCTTAACTGTTCAGGCGAAGCTGTTGTAGCTCTTGCAGGCAACCCAAACACAGGTAAAAGTACAGTTTTTAACGCTCTTACCGGTTTGAATCAACATACTGGCAACTGGACAGGAAAAACTGTTACCACGGCACAGGGGCATTACAAGTACAAGGACAGGAGCTTTATACTAGTTGACCTGCCGGGAACATATTCCTTGCTGTCCAATTCTGCCGAAGAAGAAGCAGCCAGAAATTTTATTTGCTTTGGAGATCCCCATGTAACAATTGTTGTCGCTGACGCAACCTGTCTGGAAAGGAATCTCAATCTTGTTCTACAGATTCTCGAGATGACATATAAGGTCGTCGTCTGTGTCAACCTGATGGATGAAGCGAGTCGAAAGAGTATTCGTCTAGATTTAGAAAAGCTGTCCCAAATGCTGGGCGTGCCCGTAATCGGAACCAATGCTCGAAAAGGAAGCGGCCTAGACGAGTTGAAGGATGCTGTTAATAGGGTATCGCTAAATGAGACAGCTGTAAATCCTTTGAAAATACGCTATGACCCTGATATAGAGGAAACGCTTAAGGCAATAGAAGAGAAAATAAAGCCCTTAGTATTCCCTAAGCTGGATGCCAGATGGGTCAGCCTAAAGCTGCTTGATAGGGACAAAACCATTCTCGACTCCATCAACAATTATTTGGGGACGTTTCTCCAGATCGAGGGGACGGTTCTCCAGATCGAGGGGACGGTTCTCTCACCCGGTCAGGGCTCAGAAATCCATGGAGCTGGTGCGTTAATCGGGGGGACGGTTCTCGATTTTCCAGATGATAACAAGCTGCGTGACAGGATTGTCTCCTGCATCGTAAAGCTTGCCAATGAAATATGCACCCATGTAGTATATATAGACAATAAAAAATACAATAAAGGAAGCAGAAGAATTGACAACATATTGACCTCAAGAAGCTTTGGAATCCCCATAATGATTCTTCTTTTGTCTCTAATCTTCTGGATTACGCTTCATGGAGCAAATACACCATCAGCGGTTATCATGAATTTTCTTTTTGGCATCCAGGATAGACTGACAGACTTTTTCATTAGCCAAAGCTTGCCTGATTGGCTCCATGGCGCCTTAATTCTAGGCGTGTATAGGACCCTGGCTTGGGTTGTTTCTGTAATGCTGCCTCCGATGGCCATCTTCTTCCCGCTCTTTACCTTCTTAGAGGATTTAGGGTATTTGCCCAGAGTCGCATTCAATCTGGATAATTTCTTCAAAAAGGCATGCGCCCATGGGAAGCAGGCTCTTACCATGTGCATGGGTTTCGGCTGTAATGCGGCAGGAGTAATTGGCTGCAGAATAATAGACTCCCCAAGAGAAAGACTGATAGCAATCGTTACTAACAATTTTGTCCCCTGTAACGGCAGATTTCCTACTCTAATAACAATTACAGGCATTCTGATTGCAGGGCTAGGTCTTGGTACCGGCAGTACAACCGGCACTTCAACCGGCAGTGAACCCGGCACGCCAACCCTAGCAGCGGGTTTGGAGAATAGCGCTGTTCAAGGGCTTATTGGGGCAGCTGCAATTACCTGCATCGTCATTTTGGGAGTATTTATGACACTGCTTATATCAAAGCTGCTTTCCAAAACAATATTAAAAGGGCTTCCATCATCCTTTACACTAGAGCTGCCGCCCTTCCGCAGGCCGCAATTCGGTAAAATACTGGTAAGATCACTGCTGGACAGGACAATATTCGTTCTTGGGAGGGCCGTAATCGTTGCCGCTCCTTCAGGACTTGTCATCTGGCTTATGGCAAACATCAATATTAATGGACTCAGCCTGCTGGCCTATGGTGCAAATTTCTTCAATCCCTTTGCAAATTTGCTCGGTCTGGATGGATATATCATAATGGCCTTTATTCTTGGCTTCCCAGCAAATGAGATCGTCATACCAATATTGCTAATGAGCTATACCGCTAATGGTAGTATCATTGAAATAAATAATCTAACAGCTTTGAGGGATATTTTACTTGCCAATGGCTGGACCTGGCTCACCGCCGTCAACCTGATGCTGATTAGCTTAATGCATTTTCCCTGTGCAACTACACTCATGACAATAAAAAAAGAAACGGGAAGCATGAAGTGGACCTTTGCTTCCTTCCTAATTCCAACACTTACCGGAGTTATTATAACCTTTGCAACTACTCAAGTTGCCAGGCTTCTCGGGCTGGGGTAAGTCTTCCAGCCCGCTTAATCCTTGTTCTATGCTCTTAGCAATATTCTCAGAAAATGATTTGCCTCACGAAGCACGTGATCGCCAAGGAGCGGCACCATAATAGATTTTATCTTACAGTCTATCATGCCCTTAGTCCCTGCGGTTTTGAAGTCCTTTATCTGTGTCACCGCATTTATACTTTCATTAGTGACACCAGAAATAAGCGAAGTCTGCTCAGTTGCAGTAATAGCTTTTCTCGTAAGCTCATCAAACTCATTTCCGAAATTGTTTGCTTTATTAATAAGATCATCCTCTGTAGGATCCAGCAAGCCCCTGATGAATTTAGAATGCTCTGCCATAATCCTGTTCCAGAATATCTCCTGCTCCATTAAATCATTTACGGTATCCAATCTCTCTCTATTCTGTAGCCTTGTCAACATTCTAATGTATAATTTAGCCTCTCGCATTATATGATCAATCAGCAAGGGATAGTTCACTGTAAAAAGCTTACAGGCTATGACGTCACTTAATATTCGCGTCTTGAACTGCACTAACGCTGTCGTTAGTATGATTGCCTTTTGGTTGAGCATGAATACCCTCTGTTCCAGTACAGGTAAGTGCATCATACCCATGCCTGCTGCAAGTGCGGACTCTGCTTGGGTCAAGTTGGTGTTAAGTGCAATACCGGTATAAAACTGTGAGATCCTTTCTGCATTTTGTGTGTATGGTGTAACAAACTCTCCCGACCTGATTGAAGCCGGGCTTATAACACCATTTGCCAATGATATAGCCTCGGCAAGAAATAGTTCATATTGATTTTTGAAGCTTTCGGCCTCCTGTGCCAAATGAGAATCCTTGCATGTAAAACCGGCTTCCAGAAAAAAAGAATGCTCCTTGAGAATTCTACCAAAAAAAAGATTCAGCTCCAAAGATAATTGGATATACTCCTCCCTGGATAACATAATTTCACTCTCCATTCATTTATACTGATCTATGACGTCTCAGCTACTGTGTAAAATAGCTGAAAGCACCTTGACATATTATGTTATGTCTGGGCCGAATAAAGAGTGACGAATGAAATCCAGCTTGATTCACTATTATACTCTGGGTATGTCTTTGAGTTATTCGATTTTTTCGCGAAAGCAGTCTATACATCTTTCATTTTGTCAAAGGATAGACTATAATTATAGTAGTACAACGAGGTGATAAAGAAAATGAATTTTTGTAAATGCGGGTCTTTAATAGTAAATGATGAGTGCACTAATCAGCACTGTCCCGGTAAAGACCAAAAAAGCAAAGAATGGGTAATCGATGGTCGTGGTATGAATTTTGAAAAACCACTGTCATATGAAGAAGCGGCCAACCAAGCCAAGAGGCTCAATTCTAAGCAAAAGAATAGATAAGTGCCTGCCAGCTTATATCTATTGTCTGCTATCTGCTGAACATGTGCTGATAAGAAAAATAGCCAACCAAAGCACTCCAGGGATAAAAAACAGCAAATTATCCAGGAGACATAAAGCTTGTTGTTGACTACGCTCTATTTTTCCTTAGTCGACTGGGTGTTGTCGATTTCGGGTTGTTTGTTTGCATCAGCATCTTCTGCTTCTGCTGAATCGTTTGGTAGCCCTTCCTCTATTATATTATAGGGAAAAGCATCGTCCAAGGAAGCTTCCCTGCTATCTTCGACAAGTCTGGCGGCTTTATCCAAGAGGGCTTTGGGAACATACAAATCCACTCCAAATACAGTGCCACCCATGATGATTTTAAGATAGGCTCCATTTCCCCTGTATTTTTTCAACACCGGGATATCATTTGCTTTTAAGAGCGCCTCTATTATATTTGCTTCCATGATGTCGCTTGCTGTGAGCAAAAAGGCTTCTTCATATTTTTGATTATCCGCATAGTCAGACATATAAGACACCTCCCCTAATTAAGCACATTATAACACATCCTTCTATCTCTTAATACTGTTTTGCCACCCATTTCTTCTATCCCAACTATGGTCTTTCTCCCTATCTTATGTAACATAGTCTATGCCTGTTAAATATAATGTAGTAAAGCAAAGGAGGGCATGGCTATGGCACAGCTCATATATACAGTTCAACCTGGAGACACCCTTTCGCGAATCGCAAGACTGTATGGCAGTACAGTGCAGGCAATTGTAAATATAAATAACATTACAAATCCAAACCTAATTTCCCCCGGCGCAGTATTATTGATACCTGTCCAGGATGAGGATGATCCGGCGAGTCCGCCTGGAGGCTTAATATATACGGTTCAGCCTGGTGACACACTTTATATAATTTCACTCCTGTTCGGAGTCAGTATGCAAAGCATTTTGGCATTGAACAACATAGCTAACCCCTCTCAGATATACCCCGGCTTGAAAATAGTCCTGCCGCAGAACGCCGTTAACCCATTCCAGCCTGTTGAGCCGGGTATAATAAGGTATACAGTTTTACCGAGAGATACGATTTACCGCATCGCTTTGAGATTTGGCACAACAGCTCAATCCATCCTAAATTCAAATCCGGGACTCGACCCTCAGAGGTTATTCCCCGGGCAAGTTATCATAATCTCAATACCTGCAAATGCGACGGCAATCTACAGGGGCAATCCCGCCAAAAGGATGGTTGCCCTCACCTTTGATGCAACCTATGGAGACAACCAGACAACAAGATTGCTCCAAATATTACGAGATAATAATATTCGAGCCACTTTTTTTCTGTCAGGCATCTGGCCGCTAAACTATCCAACCCTTGCAAGAAATATAGCAGCGGCAGGACATGAAATTGGAAATCATAGCTATACACACCCGCATATGACTCAGATCCCATTGACAGAGGTTAGTAACCAGCTAATACGGACAAATGCTCTAATCAGGAGTGTTACAGGAGTAAGCCCCTATTTGTTCAGGCCGCCATTTGGCGAGTACAATCAGGCGGTTTTAAACACTGTAGCAAGGTTAGGATTTGTCACAATTATGTGGACCGTCGACTCTCTGGACTGGAAGAATCCAGGGGTTAATCAAATAATTAGCCGCGTGGTTAATAATATCACTCCGGGCGCTATCGTCCTTATGCACCAGGCAGCACCACAGACCCCTGATGCCCTGCCTGAAATAATATCAAGCTTGAGGCAGCAAGGCTACAGCTTTGGCACAGTTACACAGGTTCTTGATCCGTGATTATGTAACA
This sequence comes from Clostridiaceae bacterium, assembly GCA_012730015.1. Classification (GTDB taxonomy): domain Bacteria; phylum Bacillota; class Clostridia; order Acetivibrionales; family DTU013; genus JAAYBT01. The sequence goes on along the minus strand of JAAYBT010000207.1, from coordinate 6,351 downwards.
GTAAATAGTAGATAAAAAGGTCATCTGCAATGTAACACGCTTTAAGTTCCGCCGCATATATGAAAGCATGTCACTATATATTGTTAAGCTAAACTATATTAAGGTAACATCACAAAAGCCTTGTTTAATGCAAATTATTATTGTTTATAACAGGCCTATAGTATGATAGAATACAAGGAGCACAACCGTACACTACCGGGTAAAATGGTTGCCGCCTCCTTAACAGATAAATCGTGTTAAGCTGCGAAATCACATAAGCCATTGCAAAGTCATATCAGCTATTAAGAGGTGATTAATTATATGAATTTTACAATAAAAGATATGTTCAATTTAGATGAATGCTTTGAAAGAGCGATATTTGAGGGTCTGCAGTATCCCTGGGAGGCGCTGCCTAAAATCAAAGACTTTCTGCTGGGATTCTCTAAAACCCTGCCAAAGGATTTTGAGAGGATAGATGAATTTGTCTGGGTTGGAAAAGGAACGACAATTGAAAAAACTGTTACCATAAAAGGGCCGGCCATTATCGGCTATAACTGTGAGCTGCGGCAATGTGCATTTATCAGGGATAGTGTTATTATTGGCAACGAGTGTGTAATCGGCAATTCCACAGAACTGAAGAATTCACTGCTATTCAATAAGGTGCAGGTACCGCATTTCAACTACATAGGTGACTCCATATTGGGCTACAAGGCACACACAGGAGCCGGAGTGATTTGCTCCAACCTAAAGTCCACCGGGGGCACAGTAAAGATCAAGGCAGCTGATACCTATATAGAAACCGGGCTAAGAAAGTTTGGAGCAATGATTGGCGACAACGCTGAGATTGGCTGCAATTCTGTGTTAAATCCGGGAGCAGTCATCGGGAGAAACAGCATTGTGTATCCTCTAACATCGGTAAAGGGATACGTGCCTGGAAATCACATTCTAAAGAATGCCGGGGAACTGGTAATAAGGAGAATTGATAGCTGAGTATAAAGTCGGAACTATGTCCATACTTCCTATAGGTGTGGTAGTACTACAAATTATCGAATGCCGTTGTCGAATAATAATTCTCATTTATTTTGAAAACAGAAAGGTTATAGCATATAACAAAAGAGGCTGGGGTTATCCCAGCCTTTCCTCGATAACGGCTGCCAGCTCTGCAGCCCTTTTTGTTATGTATTCTATGTCCTTGCCCTCTATCATTACCCGCACCAAAGGCTCTGTTCCCGAAGGCCTTATCAGCACCCTGCCCTCCCCACTGAACTCCGCCTCCAGGTCATCACAGAGCTTGGCCACAAGCTCATCCTCCATGAATTTGTGCTTATTTTCATTCATTACCTTCGCATTCTTCAGCACCTGCGGTAAAATCTGCATAACACTTGCTAGCTCGGATAGCTTTTTACCCGATATCTTCAATACACGTAACAGCTGCAGAGCAGTTAAAATCCCATCTCCCGTGGTGTTGTGCCTGATGAAAATGACGTGTCCTGACTGCTCTCCGCCGAGAACATAGCCCTTATCCAGCATCTCCTCCAGCACATATCTGTCACCCACCTTGGTCTTTACGAGATTTAGGCCATTTTCACGTGCCATGATATCAAAACCAAGATTACTCATCACTGTGGTTACAATCGTATCCTTATCAAGCTGCCTGCTCTGCTTCAAGGCAAGCCCGATAATCGCCATTATCTGGTCCCCATCCACTATGTTCCCATTTTCATCAACAGCAAGCACCCTGTCGGCATCGCCATCAAAGGCAAAGCCCAGGTCTGCTCCACATTCAAGCACGAAGCTTTTCAGTTGAGACATGTGAGTCGATCCGCAATCCCTGTTAATGTTGATTCCATCCGGTTTATTGTGAATAACAAAGACATCCGCTCCAAGCTCAGAAAGCGCCATCGGCGCAGCCTTATAGGACGCGCCTTCGGCGCAATCGATTGCAATTTTTATCCCTTTCAGATCGCAGTCAATTGTGCCTTTTAGAAAGCTAACATAATCGCGTAATGGATCTTGTGCGATGGTCTTTTTGCCGAGCTTTTCACCGGTTAAGATTAAATCCTTACAGGAATCGCTATTTATCATTTCCTCTATGCTGTCCTCCATGCTGTCGGACAGCTTGCATCCCTGGGCATCAAAGAATTTAATACCATTAAACTCAAAAGGATTGTGAGAGGCTGATATAACCACGCCTGCATCGGCTTTATAATATCTGGTGAGATAGGCAACGGCAGGCGTCGGCACTACACCGAGGCATACAGCTTCGGCACCTACGGAGCATATCCCCGCTACAAGTGCAGCTTCAAGCATATGTCCCGAAATCCTGGTATCCATTCCTACCAATATCTTCGGTGTATGTTTATTTTGCGCAGTCAGCGCGCAAGCCCCTGCCTGACCGAGCTTATAAGCCAGCTGCGCAGTAAGCTCCGAGTTTGCAATGCCTCGTACGCCATCTGTTCCAAATAACCTTGGCATTCATTCGTCCCCCTATATAGTGTCATTATAAAAAGACTACGGTTCTTCAATCACATCGGGCGGGTTTTCTACCTCCGGAGTCTTTGATATCTTCACATCCGCATAAACCTTCTGCAAAAGCTTCGCCTGGCTGGGTACATTTATACTCAGCTGCAGCTTGTGAGTTCCCTCCTCCAATCCGGCAACATCCACCGCAGGCCTTAGAGAATCAGCCCTTATTGCACTTACCTCAGCCTGCCTTCCCTTGAACTGAAGTAACAGTCTGTCAGTGATAATCTCATATATCAATGTAGCATCATTTCTGGCATTAAGAATATTAATGTCATCGCTGCCAAATTCAATATTTCTAACGACAAGCTTTTCAATATTGATATTCACGGTAATTTCATCAGGTGAATTAACAAGCTCTAAACCATCAGGTACTACCAACCCAACAGATGCCGCGTAGTTGCTGTCGATCGTATCAATATCAACCTGTTCCGTCTTAATATCATCAACAGCCTCCATCGCCTCAGTCGATCCCCTTACGAGCACCTTTTGCGGATTGATAAGTCTGCTTGTTTCAATGTAATCGGCAGCAAGCCTTCCTCTTGTAACCAGGGAAATCGGAACCTCCTTGGCAACCTCAACCTTTACATTCACTGTTAGGTTCTTACTAAACTCGGGAATTTCTCTGCCGGCTTTGTCGTATACCTTGCAGGGCACCTGTTTTGTGGTATCCCTATCCAAATCCTTCAGCTCCAAAACAGCCTTAATTGAATCGACGCTGTTGATTTTACTCTCTTCCCCGAATATTTGCATGGTCCCCTGGGACAAGCTCGTATTATACAGAACATAGCCAGGCTTCATCGTAATATTATTCTCCAGAACAACCTCAAAGGTACCTACCTTGTTTCTGGCCAGCTGAATCGGTATCGATGTTGGAGTATAGGATTCTATAACAACCCCATTTACGAGGCAATCAAGCTCCGCCAGCTCCAAAGCTCTGCTGCTGACAGATGTAATCTGTGAATAATCGACTGTGGCCAAAAAATCACCTATTTTGACCTTTTCAACAGTTTCCTGACGGCCTCTGATCGTCACATCCACATAATTGCGAATGGCGCTCTTGAGAGTATAATCATTTTCATCAAGAAAATCCTCATTGAGAATAGTGACAGGTATATTATTAAAGGTCCTGGATACCATTGGGTTTGTTAGATTCGAAACAATGATCCAGGTGAATATAGCGATTAAAACAGATAATATCTTAGTTTTTAGATCCTTCCTGAACCAATTCTTCACTTGGATTTTACCCTCCATATCTTAAGCTTTTTCGTATTAGTCTCGCCATCCAACAGATTTTTGTTCAAGGCCTTTCTAAGAGTATCCGTTGTAAGATTTCTGGTAAGACCACCATTTAGGGCAAAGGAAATTTTTCCGGACTCCTCAGAGACAACAACTGCTATGGAGTCGGATACCTCTGTTATACCCAATGCCGCCCTATGTCTAGTTCCAAGCTCCTTACTCAGGTTGGTGTTCTCTGTAAGAGGGAGAAAGCAGGCGGCCGCCTTTATCCTGTTGTTGCGAATTACAATCGCGCCATCATGCAGCGGGGTATCCGGAACAAAAATATTTTTTATAAGTTCGCTGGAAACATGTGAATCCACCTGAGTACCGGTATTAATTATTTCGCCTATCTTTGTCTCCCTTTCTATGACAATCAGAGCGCCAATGTATTTTGAAGACAGGTCGGTGCATGCCTTTACAATCTCCTCGATAACTGCAGTTGTTTTAATTCTGGCACTGTCGGCCTCCTCGAAATTGAGTAAATCCTTGAATCGATTCCGTCCAATTTTCTCCAGAGCCCTCCTCAGCTCTGGCTGAAACAGCACAATGCCCCCTATTGCTAAAAACTGCATCACGTTTTTAAGTAGATAGTTAATTGTTTTTAAGCCGATAACATTGGTTAACTCAGTAGCCAGCAAGAGGAGAAGTATCCCTTTAATCAACTGCCAGGCGCGGGTTTCGCGGACAAGAATAATGATCTTATATACAACCCATGCGACAATACTAATGTCAATAAAGGCTTTAATCATGTACGCTAGATCGTTCATGCCCATATAACCTGCAAAATTGTTAAACAAGTCTCGCAGATTAATATTTTCGAAAAGATCCAAAGAAATTCACACCCCCGCAGCTCAGTTAAGCATATCGTAAAAAAAACAAAACGATACTGTATTCATTAAAATTATACCTTTTTTAATTCCATTTGTAATGGTTTTTTACAATTTTAATAAAAAATTAATAAACATGTCTTAAATATAACTCTGCGCATTCTTTTACTGCTGCAATCCGCGCATCGGGAGTAGGCGGAATATCGGTCATAAGGTAGCTTGGATAGAACCTTGTTAGGTGCAATGCAATATCGGGATTTAATGAAGAAAGCCACTTTGCCAGCTCTCCTATTTCACTGGTTGAATCATTCAAACCCGGAATAATAAGTGTAGTAATCTCAACATGGCAGTTATCCACAGCTTGCTCGACCGTTTTCTTCACTATATCGAGGGAACCCTTGCAGTATTTGCTATAAAATTTCTCATTAAAGGCCTTTACATCAATGTTCATAGCATCCACATATGGAAGCAGCCTCGTGAGGGGTTCAGGGTTTATGAAGCCATTCGTGACCAGTACATTCACCAGCCCCCTCTCTCTAACAAGCTCGGCTGACTCAAGAACATACTCATACCATATTGACGGCTCGTTGTATGTATAGGCAACACCAATACTTCCTCTTTCCACATACTTCATTGCCAGGTCGGCCAGCTCCGAAGACTTCACCACCTGAGTAGTAATATCTCCTTGCGATATACTCCAGTTTTGGCAATAGCTGCACTTGAAATTGCAGCCAAAGGTGCCAACGGAGAGTATCCTCTTGCCGGGGTGGAAGTGACGCAATGGCTTTTTTTCTATCGGATCCAGCGCGACTGAGGCAAGGCGCTCATAATTCAAAGAGTACAAATCGCCGGCAAGATTTTTTCTGGCACGGCATCTCCCCGTTGAATCAGGAGCAAGCTTGCAGCCATGGGGGCAAAGGAGGCATTGCACAGAGCCATTATCAATTTTTTCGTAAAACATTGCTTTTTTCATAGTCTAACTATACCTTATTACCTCAAACCTCTCCATTGAATACTTCTCCGAGGGCTGAATTCCGGCCTTCTGCAATGCTATAGAAACCTGCATTTCAGGAGTATCAACACCTTCTAGATTGGGTAACAGCAAGCCGGTACGCCGCCCTGACCTCACAATCACACCATATCTTATGACATCAAGCTCCTCGAGCGAGCCGATAGCTTCCGCCTCGCCAAGCACATCAACAGAATACACAAGGGAATCAAGCTCAGACTGATCTACTGGATTAAACCTGGGATCCTGCGTGCCTGCACTAATTGCATTATGAATGATTTCCTCGGCAATATTTCTTCTAACAGGTGCAATTGTTCCGATGCATCCTCTGAGCTGTCCGGATTTCTTAATTGAAACAAATACCCCCGCCCTCCTTTTGTCCATTTCCTCAGGCAAGACATCGGGAATCTTAATGACAGTACCATCTGTCACATACATCTCCAATGCTTTTCTAGCCAGAGCTACCCGCGGATCCTCAGAGCATCTGATATCATTTAATTCTTCCAGCTCGGTCCTGCGCAGTTTATCCATCAGGCTCCCGCCCTCCAGCCTCGGTCCCACCCTGAACTCAGCTATCGCGTAGCCTACTCCGAATGGGCCTTCATAAGAATAGACATCCGATTTTACCAGATGGCCGTCAAGGGCTCCAAACATCATGATAAAGGAGCGCAAACCACACTCGGCGGCACTTTCCAAAAAGCTTTCTTCAAACTCCAGCAGCCCTTGAGGGTC
>JAAYBT010000206.1 GCA_012730015.1 Clostridiaceae bacterium | reverse complement strand
AGGGCAATGGACTGGACAGACTCATGCAAATTCTTAAATTCAGATACCTTCTTTCCTATTAGTATATCTACCTGGAGGGATTTACATATCCATAGGAACTCATTGACGGACAAGGCCAGATGTTTAACGTCATATTCAAAGCTGCTTAGCAGGCTATGCCCCACTACCATGTGGCATTTATTTTTAGTGTGCCGCAGCACAAACCGCGTGTTGAATTCTCCTATCTTCTCTGCTATACATTTTGATAAGTCGCTATGCTCATCCTCCGTTACATCCGAATAAGATAGCAAAGAACCGATTTCGTTATGTCTTTCTACTGCAATATATCTTAAACCCAGCACTTCTTCATTTTTTAAGTTCATCTTGTACTCGGTTGATTCGTCTCCATATATATAATCACTAATGTAGGATTTGACTTCGAGGCTTTTCCTTATCTCCTTTTCATCGAGCAGACCCTTGATTTCCACAAGTATGCTATAAAGCTCGGCTTCATCAATGGGCTTCAAAACATAACTCTTGACACTATATTGCAATGCCTTTTTCGCATACTGGAACTCACTGAATCCACTTAAAATGATGAATTCCATATCTTCAGAAATATTTTCACGAACATGCTGGAGCATTTTCAGTCCATCCATGATTGGCATTCTGACATCAGTCATGACCAGATCAGGCTTGTGAGACTTAATCAGCGGTATTGCCTCAAGACCATTCCTGGCAGTTGCGCATACACTGAAGCCAAATTCTGACCACTTAATCATTTTGCACAGTCCGTCAACGATCTGCTTTTCATCATCCACAATTATGACCTTATACATAATCGCCTCTCTCCAATTCTACCAAATCTATTAAGAGTAATATTTCTGTGAACTCCCCCGGCTTGCTGCTTATTCGGAAGGTATACTTATCCCCAAAATAAAGGTTAAGCCTCCCGATCACGTTCTTTATACCGATTCCCTTATTCTCTTCATTACTCATGTCCTGAACCTGCTGAATCTGTTCGGGAGTCATTCCATTCCCATTGTCATATACCTTGAACGCTATCTTATTATCAAGCCTAGAGATTGATACCCTGATTCTTTTCAATCCCTTTGTTTCAGAGAATCCATGATCGCAAGCATTATCAACAAGAGTCTGCAGGGTCATTTTGGGAATCTTTAGGGGCAGAAGACTTTCATCAACGCTTATATCAAAGTCCAGCTCATCCTCATACCTGTACTGTTGTATCTGTAGATATTCCTGTATGAAATTAATTTCTGCACCCAGTTCTATCAAATCATGGTTCCACAGTAGTAGCTTTCGAAAGATCTTTGACATATACTTAATTATTCTCGATGTCTCAAACTCGTTACGCAGATATGATTTTATTCTGATTGTTTCCAGCACATTGAACATAAAGTGGGGATTTACCTGGCATTGCAAGGCACTCAGCTCCGATTGCTTTTGCAGCAGTTCCAGTTGTGTATCTCTGAGCTTTGCCTTATATACATCCTCTATGAGTGATCGTATTTTAATAATCATGCTATTCATCGAGGTAATCATCATCCCTATCTCATCATTCCCTTTTTTCTCCTCAGGGATAAGTACGTATTCCTCCTTAGCGAGCTTTCCCATATGATCTACTATCATAGCAATTCTTTTGTAGAAGGATATGGAGATAGCGTAAATAACTATGCTGGCAAACACCGTAACAATTAGAATCAGCGCAAACATCTGCATCCAGTTAAATCTAAAGGCTTCAGCCATAAAATCCTGATTCAGAATACATATAACCTGCCAGCCATCCATTGCCCGTATCGTATTGTTAAGCACCACCTGCCGCGAGTCTATTTCAACCGTATCAAATGAAACAAATTCGGTATCTCCATAAACCTTAGCCTGGCGGTTGCTTTGGGCAATGATGACATTATCCTTATCAACAACATATAATACCCCGGGCAAATTCTCAGACTTCAGGAACTTATCCAGCATGTCGAATCGAAAGGTTATTTTGAGAAAGTGCTTATAATCGTCACTTCTGAGGTAATTAAGCCGCCTAAAGTAGGAAACCATCTTTGTCCTCGGAGCACCTGTCGTTAACGCGTCAGAGTGGCAAATGAAAACCGATTTGCCGGCTAGAGGCTCATACTTACCAAACCAGTCTTGATTTTGCGCATAATAGTCGATTCTTTGCAGATGATTACCGTTGAGCAGAGCGCTGTTATCAGTATACACGGTAAACAATACGATGTTTGTATTATATGGGAGGATATTGCTCCATGCGTTTCCCAGATAGGCATTATAATCTTCCATACATTCCTTTATGTTGGCATATCTGTTGTTAATATGTCGGTACATGTCCTCATCGGAGTAAATAATGTCAGACAACTCAATGGCGCTGATAGCGTTTGATTCAATAGATGACGCAACCCTGTCTACCGCCTGCTGATAAAGTATAAGCTTTTCATTTCTTGTGCTTCTTGTGGTGGATGCAAAAAAGGCATAGGAAAAAACAATAGTGGGAATCAAAACACACAATAGATAAATCAAAATTAACTTCATACGTATGCTAATGTTAATAAGCGACAGCTTTACCAGGAAGCTATTGCTTTTGCACATTACCCCTCACCTCTCCACATCTGCCCAAGCATGTTGAAAACTGTCATAGATACTTATGCCAGTAATTATACCATAAATTTTCTAATTTATTGTATAAAACCCCATAGAGAGATTTTGTCACATTTATGGTGTTTATTACATCCTGCTAAATTCCACAGTCTTTATGGGGTCAATTTGTGCATTATTCACAAATCTGCTGGCATTTTTAGTTTTTACTTACATTAGGTCTTGTTTTTCTGTTATAATACTATTATAATATAATATTTTATCTATTCGCCAAACATATATTATGCGTTTGATGTGAATACTTATATTAGTATAGCTGTATTTTTAAGGCTGTTAGTTCATTTGAGCAGACAGTTATTTTTTACGAAAGAGGCAAAGGCATGGAAATTCAAAGTAATGCAAAGTTTCAGATCGACGATTTAATTATTTATGGTAGCAGCGGCGTGTGTATTGTTAGGGACATTTGTGTACCTGATATGTTTGATATAGACACCACCGAGAAGTACTATATTCTTGAACCTGTGTATTTGAAGGGAAGTACAATATACTCGCCTGTCGACAATTCCACAACGATTATGCGAAAAATTATTACAAAAGAGGAAGCGCGTGAGCTTATCAACCAGATTCCCTTTACTGAGCCCTACTGGAATATCAACGACAAAAAACGCGAGGAGCAATATAAAAATGCGATTCGCACCTATGACTGCTATGAATGGATGCGTATCATCAAGACCTTGTATCAAAGGAAGCAAGAGCTTAGTGAGCAAAAGAAGCGACTGGGTCAAATTGATGAGCGATATTTGCACATGGCTGAGGACTTGCTGTATGCCGAGCTCTCCATTCCCCTGGAGATTACAAGAGAAGAGGTTGAGAGCTACATAGCAAATATGGTTAATCATCACGAAAGCGAAGAATGCCAATAAATATCTTGTTTAGGCCATATTAAAGTGGAGGAGAATTGAAATGAATCTTCTTAATGAAAAGGCTAAGCACACAAAATTTGGGACAGGTGTTATCAAATCTCTGGAGAATGGCGTTATTCGTATACAGTTTGATGAGGCAATCGGAGAAAAGGCTTTTGTCTACCCGGATTCCTTCGAAAAGTTTTTAAAGATCGAGAATGCCTCATTGAAGAAGGAAATCAAAAACGACCTTAAGGCTCGGATGGAGCAAAAAGAGTTGGAAAAAGAGAGGCAAAGAATGGAGTCAGAAAGACAGGAAAAGGAACGAAGAGAGGCCCTTGAGAAGGATAAGCCCAAAAGCAGGGGCAGAAAGACAGGCACATCTGCAAAGAGTGCCCCGAAGCAAAAGCAATGAGGCACTTATTCGCAATCTGATAAAACTACTAAATCCCAAGCAAAAAGCTCGTAACGGTAAATACCTCTTTCCACAACCGGGTCAGGCATATGGTGCCAATAAAGCAAATAATCCTGCTAGTTGATGGGAACATATACATCCATATAATGAATGCCATCCCTATCATATTCTTCTTCAAATGCCAACCTATTTTCCCATGTTTGCGTCTTGGCAAATTCAAGAAGCATTTGATATGCTTTGGAGATGTTCCCAAACGAATCACTATGAGGGTCTGTTATGGTCAGTGTCGCATATGTATCTTCATTAATGTATGCTATTTCTGCTCCGTCACATTTAGGTACAAAACCCTCAGGAATAACATATGCTGCGACATATCCGCGCAATCCAAACTTTTCCTGTTGTTCTTCCGTTACAAATGGAAAATCCCATCCGATCCTTTTCTTTTCATATGAATCAAACTCCAGCAAACCACTTTCTTGTGCCCACCTATCCATATAAGGTATAACATCATGTTCAGGATAAGGGCTGATAATCACATACCGTGCAATTTTGAATTTCTTCAGGGTAACCGTTTTAATTTCACTGTAAATGCTTTTCTTTTCCATCATTTTTTTGCCTCCT
>JAAYBT010000205.1 GCA_012730015.1 Clostridiaceae bacterium | reverse complement strand
TCAGCATTTGATGAATTCTATGTTCCCCGAAGACGTTATTACGGTAACCACCATTTTTGTCACAATTTTTTAATTTACGGATACGATTTGTCTGAGCAGGAATATATATTAATTGGTTTCGATGAACGGCGCTTTTATGGCACAACAAGTATTACCTTTGCCCAGTTTGAGGATGCTTTTTTTTCTGAGACGTCAATACCAGAGAATGTACACCTTCTCGAAAGAAAAGAAGGATATAAATATGATTTTAATCTTAAGCTCGTTTATGAGACCCTTGAGGATTATTTGTACAGAAAGAATACATCTGAAAGATACAGTAATAGCATATATGACAATAAAATAGCCGGAAGGCATTGGGGCCTTGATATCTACAAGCGTCTGAGAGAGTACTTCGAGCTGCTTATATGCGGCAATGTACTTAATGACATCAGGCTACTTCACATTCTGTATGAGCATAAAAAGGTCATGGTCTCAAGGCTGAAATATATGGAGGACAATGGTTATGTTAAGAACTGTTCATATTTACATGAAAACTATAAAAATATGGAGAACAAATCAATAGTGATGAGAAATGTTCAGCTAAAATACTCCGCCACCTCCGATAATCAGTATCTCAAGACCATTATAGATATGTTATCTGAAATGGAGCAGGAGGAGAAGGAACTGATGGAAATCCTTTTAGACAAAGTAGCTACAAGACTTGCACAAAATAATACATGAGATTCCATAATACATTAGTAAAGGCTATATGAACGTCAAACGAGCAGGAGGCTGTAACAATAATTGTTACAGCCCCCTTGTCTCCAATATGCGTTGCATACACGTACTAGAGTAAGCGCTTAGTTCATATCAATATATTTTTCGGCACGTTCAGCAATAATCTCATCTGCACCGGAAGCGCGCCAATCTGCGATAAACTCATCCCATACCTTATCGAACTGACCCTCAGCGGCTCTTACCGAATTACATGCGCCATCATTACCCTTCAAGCGCAAATCCTCAGTGTAGGGACCGGCAGCCGACAGAGTAACAGGGACTACCATAGTTGCTTCTGCATCCTTCATGGCATATTTCATAGCATCAACGATATATTGGGGATCACAAGTATAACCGTTGGCTAATGCCTTTGTAGTAGTCTCTTGATCACCTAGCCATAAGCCGTTCATAGGGATAGTCATGTCAATGTTGTTAGATGAGTTCTGAATTGATGGACCATCGGTAGGAGTAACAGCAGGGATACCATTAACTAATTTGTGGTTCTTACCTTCTTCGCCGAACTGCAGGAATTGATAAACCTCAGGTTTTGCCAGCCAATTAATATAACGGACAGCCGCTTCAGGATTCTCACTAAATGATGGAACAAAGATATTTAGGCCGGCAGCGTCGTACATCTTTTTATAGGTCTTACCCTTACTGTTTTTAAACGGATCGATGGCAACAAACTCTCCATCGGGTACATTTTCTCTCAGACCATCTAAATAGCTGGGAGAGTTACGAAAGGCCTGATCCCAGTTATGTATGAATGAGCCTACTCGTCCTGCCTTTATGTATTCCTCATTTTTAACATCGTCCTTGTACAGATAAAACTCGGGGTCAATCAAACCATCAAGGTACATCTTATTCAGGTAACGATAGCCTTCTTTTGCTCCATCGAGCATGTAATAGCGGTCAATAACCGAATTGACCCAAAGATCCTTAGGAGTCATATCGGCATTAAGGAATGAGCAAATCAGGTTCATTGCGCGATGGTGTACGTCATCTGTCATTATAAAGGGGATTACATCCGTGCCAAGTGTCTTGGCGTTATCCCTGAAGGCCACCAGAGCATTATACCAATCATCGCGGGTCTCAGGAAGAGGCAGACCCAGCTTGTCAAGCCAATCCTTGCGGATAAAGGTATTCCAACCTGCAACATTCATACGACGAGCAGGAACGGAGAAGATCTCCCCTGTTTCCATTATCTTGTTGCGCTCTATCAGACGACGCCCTGGAAGAGCTGTATCCTCTCCTAACAGAGTGTCTAAATCTGTCAGCTTATCCATAAATGAACTCAGCTCAGTCTGACCGCCCTGATCCCTAAAGAGAGCTATAAGACTGGTGCTATAGGTGTAGCAAACATCCGGTGCTGTTCCACTAGCCATGAGATTACTCAGCTGGGGTTCCTCCTCCCAGCGGGAAACTGAAACAAATTCCACCTCGATGTTTTCATCTTCGAGAAGCTTCTCTTTTATCCAATCTGTCCAGTAGTTGTCAATAGCGTTGGTCTTTCCGCCATCAGTGCCGCGATCGAAAACCTCCACCTTGATTTTGGCAAGCTCCGGTTTCTCTTCAACAACCTCTTTAGTACCTTCGGCATCCTTTGCGTCGGCTACATCCGCTGCGTCGGCTTTTGTGCTAGCAGGATCTGCAGGTCCGCTGCCGCCGCCGCAAGCTGCTATTGTCAGTAGCATGAAGCAGGTTAATAGTAGTGCCAGAGTTCTTTTCATTATATATGACCTCCTAATAATATATTTAGGCGTACCATACGCCTTGGGGAACATAATAATTTAACCTTTCACGGCCCCAATGGTCACACCGCTTATGAAATAGCGCTGAAGCCTCGGGTAGACAAGAAGGATTGGTACAGTTGCAAACATTACCGATGCTGCCTTCAGTCCCTCCGCGACCACCGGGGAAGTGAAGCCCTCTTGTGCCGCTACTTCAATAGACGCGCGGTTATTAATTATCTGATATAGCTTTAGCTGTATAGGGTGATAATCGATCCTAGTAACATACATAAGCGCATCTGAAAAGCCATTCCACCTTCCCACTGCATAGAACAAGGCCAATGTTGCCAATACAGGTTTGGAAAGCGGCAGATAAATATGCATTAAAACAGTAAATGGGCCAGCGCCATCCAACTCTGCTGATTCTCGCAGGCTTTCATGAATCCCCCAGAAAAAACTGCGAAGGATAATCATGTTGAATACACTTAGACAGCCAGGTAATATGAGTACCAAAGGATTATCTAATAGATCTAGCTGTTTCATGAGAATATAATTCGGGATGGTACCTGCATTAAAATACATTGTCAATATAATTAAGATATTTATGAAGTTCCTTCCTTTTAGGTTGTCATAGGTCAGTGGAAAAGCGCAAAGAACCGTCATAAACATTGAAAACGCTGTACAGATAACTGTCAGAATGGCTGTAAAAATCAGAGAACGCGAAAAGGCTGCATCCGAGAATACATATACATAGGACTCCCATGTAAACTCAACCGGGAGAAATGAGACCCGGTTATTTACAAGCGCATTCGGCGAACTAAGTGAACGGGCTATTATATTAATAAAAGGCAACAAATATGTAAGAATCATGAAGCAGCAAAATATTGCAATAACTATGTCAAAGGCCTTGTTCGACTTTGTTCGAAGCCTTCTATTTATCCTTCTATCTAGTATAATTTCGGTTTGACTCATTTTTATGTATCCTCCTTTACCAAATACCGCGTTCGCCAAACTTCTTAGCCAGCCAGTTGGCGGTTGTTAGGAATACTAAGCTGACTACTGACTGAAACAGACCAACGGCAGCGGTTAGAGAAAATTGCAAGCCTCTGATGCCTACACGATATACATAGGTACTGATAACATCAGCCACCTTCATAACTGAAGAGTTTTGCAAAGCGAAAGGCCTGTCAAACTCGATTCCCAGAATACGCCCCATATTCATAATCAACAGAATAATAATAGTGGAGCGTATGCCCGGCAGGGTAACATGCCAAACTTTTTGAAATCTACCGGCGCCGTCAATTTCTGCAGCTTCGTATAGCTCTGTGTTTATGCCTGTGATGGCAGCCAAGTAAATAATAGTGTTCCAACCCACTTCCTTCCAAAGCCCTAAAAGCGCATAAGTGCCTATCCATAAGCTTTCTTTGCCTAAAAATTCAATTGGTTCGAAACCCGCATTGATGAGAAAAGTATTTATAACACCTGATTTTGGGGCTAGAAGCTGGAATGCGATACCACTGATAATAATCCATGATAAGAAATGCGGAAGATATATGATGGTCTGTGTTATGCGTTTTAGGCGCTTGTATACCACCTCATTGAGAAGAAGCGCAAGTATAATCGGCATGGGAAAGCCAATAATCAAATCAAGAATATTCAGACCAAGAGTATTCCGCAGAGAAAGCCAGAAATCCTTTGAGGCAAATGCCTTCTGAAACCAAACAAATCCTGCCCACTCAGATTCCCATACTCCTTTAAACATATTATAATTTTTAAAAACCATAACAATGTTTGTCATTGGAACATATCGAAAAACGATGAAATATGCCAATGGCAGTAGTAACATCAAGTACAGTGACCAAGTACGTCTGAAATAGCTCCGGCGCTTAGAAACTCTCTTTGCAACCAGTGCTTCAGAATTAACGCTCAATGTAACCCCCTCCTTTTTCGAAAAAGCTAAGAACAAGAGCTCTACGATTTTGGACAAGCTGAACAACGCAAAAGTTAATTTATAGACCTTCTACTAATTTTATCTAATTAATACATTAATTCAATTAATAAACCAAACAAACCTTGTAATTTTCATGGGTGTTTATTGAGTTTTCTTAGCATTCATGCTATTATCTGAATGGGGAGGGGTTTGTGTGAATGAACATGATTTTAATAACATTGTCGTCGATATAGTGTATTGCAATCATAGAATAAGCACTTCCTCATGGGAAATAGCAATGCGGGTAAACCATTTTGTTGATGTGACATATATCGTATCCGGTGAAGCAATTTATACAGTTGATGATGTTTGCTACAAAGTACACGCCGGCGATTTGGTTTGTGTGCCAAAGGGCAGCCGGGAATCTGCTTTTGCTACCTGTGGCAAGCTGGACTGCTATGGTGTAAATGGCGATATTTATAGTCTCTCAGGCGGAGAGATTTCCCTTCCATTCCAGATAGTGTCACACATCGGTATTCGACAGGATATTATAGCTCTTTATCAGGATTTATATGCCGCATGGCTTCTACGTGACCCGGGCTATAAGTTAAAAGCAAGATCGATCTATATGCAGATTCTGCTGAAGTTCTATCAGCTTGTATGGCACAGTGATTACCAGAGTAACTACGACAAGCGCATTAAGAAGGTACTGCGCCATATAATTGACCATTATAATGAGCCTCTTACTGTTGGTGAGATGGCAAGGATGACAAATCTCAGCACTCTCTACTTCGGAAACCTCTTCAAGCAGGAAACCGGCCAGACCTTTCGACAATATCTCAGGGCAATCAGGCTCAATCAAGCTGAAAATATGCTTAACAATGGCATATATAACGTGAGCGAAACAGCTGCCGAATGCGGGTTTTCAGATGTCTTTTATTTCAGTAAGGTATTCAAGGAACAACGTGGTCTAACTCCCTCAGAGGTAGTAAAGTCTAAGCGAAAATGAACAGCATACATCCCCATCCCCGCTATGCAACACAATGCGAATAGTATATAATTACTGTGGGCTTTCAAAGCTGACGGTTCAGCATAAATAGTTTATTTGGGTAGTTGCTACATACACTATATAAGACTATGTCGGGGGTTAGCATGATAAGGGATATTATTGAAAGCATACGGGAAAATCCGGTAATACCGGCGGTTAGAAGAGAGGAAGATATACAGGAGGCAGTCCTGAGCGAGGCTCTTACCATTTTCATTCTGAATGGCGATATATTTAACATTAGTAAAATGGTAGATAGCATAAAGGAAAGTGGTAAAAATGTTTTTATACATATCGATTTCCTGGAGGGCCTTGGCAGGGACGATCGGGCAATAGATTATATCGCGGAGAAAGTCAAACCAACCGGAATTATCAGCACAAGAAGCAGCAGCATAAAATATGCAAAGAAAATTGGTGTGTTCACTATCCAAAGATTTTTCCTAATCGACAGTCATTCGTATGAAACTACCGTCAAGACCATCCATACTATTGGCCCAGATATAGTGGAAATTATGCCTGCCGTAATGCCTGCTGTTATATCAAGAATATGTCAAGAGATCTCAGTGCCGGTAATAGCAGGCGGTATGATTCAAACAAAGGAAGAAATAATTGAGATCCTAAAATCCGGTTCGATTGCGGCATCGACCGGGAAAAAATCACTTTGGAACTTGTAGTATTGTATTAAAAAATAAACTGTGTTATTATAATAGTGTGAATGTGCGGAGAATAGGAGCCACATTCAAGCGAGAGCACAATGCTCTTGTTTGGGTGTGGTTTTTGTATTTATAGGTATAGCGAATAGAATAAGTATTCGGAGAATTGGAGTCGAATTTGAACGGGAGCATAAAGCTTCTGCTTAAGTCCGGCTTTTTATTTTCTGGGCGTTTAGGGGGACGGTTCTCTCGTTTTAAGGGGACGCTTCTCGCAATTAACGATTGGAGGGTGAAAAGTGGTTTATGATGTATTAATCATCGGGGCTGGTGTTATCGGTACATTGATAGCCAGAAAGCTATCGTTTTATGATCTCAATGTATGTATTCTTGAAAGAGAAGCAGATGTTGCAGTGGGCAGCAGTAAGGCAAACAGCGGGATTGTGCATGCAGGCTATGATGCTGTACCGGGCACCCTAAAAGCAATACTCAATGTAAGGGGCAATATATTATTTGACAAGGTCTCCAAAGAATTGGATGTTCCTTTTAAGAGAATCGGTTCTCTCGTAATTGCCTTTACACAATCAGATAAGGATAAGCTGCAAATGCTTTATCAAAGAGGGCTTGAGAACGGAGTGAGCGATCTAGAGATATTGAATTCAAATGCAGAAATTTCTCACCTGGAGCCAAATATCTCCTCCGAGGCCATCGGCGCGCTTTATGCCCCATCGGCAGGCATTACATGCCCATATGAACTGGCGGTTGCCGCC
>JAAYBT010000204.1 GCA_012730015.1 Clostridiaceae bacterium | reverse complement strand
TGTGCTGACTTTATGATTATACTGAAAACAGATGACTCCGTGTGGGTGAATAACTTCTTATTAGGGGATGGCACACAAAACCGTTCTGAAGGGTTTGTAAAGGTAATGGATGGCTGCAAGTATGTTTCAGCAGGTGCTGGTGATAATGCCTATGTCATCAAAAATGATGATACATTATGGGGTTGGGGTTCGAATCGCTATGCCGAGCTGGGGAATCGTGATACCGAAGTCATATACACACCTATTCAAATATTGGAGGATGTGCGCATGATTCATGGTAATTCTGCATCCGTCCTGGCAATCAGACTGGACAATAGTTTATATACCTGGGGTGCCGGCTCGAATGATGGGGTTTATACCGAAAAAGGATGGGTAGACTTTGCAGGTACTCCCTATAAGGTTATGGATAATGTGCTGAGAGCGTGTGCCAGTGAGAATAGCGGTCAGGTAGCAGTTATTAAAACGGATCATACTTTATGGGCATGGGGGCTTGGCGGAAGTTTTGTTGAATCGGCACAGCCGACAAAGCTATATGACCATGCACGGGAAATGGCCATTGGGGAAAGACATGTTGCTGTTGTTTTTGATAATAACACCTTGGGAACTGCCGGAACGAATTATTATAAGGTTTTGGGCCATGGCGATATGGAAAGCTGGAGTGAAAGTATCCCGCTGAAAACCATTATGGATGGAATTCAGGATTCTCCTGCAAGCTGGGCTGTAAAAGAAGTAGAGGAAGCCATCGGACTGCAGCTGGTACCGAAAGATATGCAAAACAATTATGATCAGGACATTACTCGGGAAGAGTTTTGTATTCTGGCAGTCAGACTGGTGGAAGAAAAAGCAGGGATGACTGTAACTGAATATATTGAAAGTCAAGACCTTCAGGTGCCGGAACAATCACCGTTTGATGACTGTAACCATCCCGATGTGATAGCGGCAAGTGTGTTAAAAATTGTAGAAGGAACTTCGGCAACCACCTTTGCCCCGGATAACTGGCTTACTCGCGAGCAGGCTGCAAAAGTTCTGTCCGCAGCGGCAAGGGCATTGGGAGAAGATATTCAGGCGGATTTCCCTGTGTTCGGGGATGGTCAAAATATCGCAAGCTGGGCCAAGCCTTATATAGGATATGTCTACAACGCAGACATTATGAAAGGCGTAGGCAAAAATCTATTCAATCCCAAGGGGGGGTATCAAAGACAGCAGGCGTATATGACCATCTTAAGACTGTTAAAATCTTTGGAGTAGCTGCGGAAAGCTTTACAAATCAGAGAAATTTGATTATATAGATTATAGATTATGTCAGCTCAAAGAGGGGAAAGGCAAAGCTTAAGAATATGGCGGGCGGAAGTGAAAGGGAGATAGCTACGCACCAAAAAGGTCATCATTGCGGATGACCCTTTTGGTGCTCCTCTTTTGGTGCTTTTTCAGATGTCGATCTCTGAGCCTCGATACTAAAATAATTCTCAGGCAAATTACTTCTTAATCTGCGCCAGCACCTTGTCAATTACTACGGCATTTCCATAGGAATCATCCAAGCTGAGATGAGGTGCCTCTCCATCCAGAATGCATCTTCCGAACTGCTCCACTTCCAACATATAATTATCAGGAGTAGATACTGTTATGATATCGGTATGGTCGTCTTTAATCACTTGTATTCCGAGCTCTCCCTTTGCATTGAACATGATGTCTACTTCGATTATGCCCGTCTCCCCTACTATGCGGTATCCGCTTCTTGGAGCGGAATTGAATGCGCAGTGGGCGGCTGCCTTTAACCCATTCTCAAATTCAAACAGCATGCAGCTGCTTTCATCCACGCCTGATACGGGGCCTGTTTCTCCTGATGCCATTACCTTGATCGGCTCGCTTCCGGCGATATAACGTATGATATTGATGACATAGCAGCCGACATCATAGGTCGCTCCTCCGCCGAGATCGTTTATTAGCCGTACATTATTCAAATCATCCAACCGAAATGAAAACCAGGCCTCAATGACCTTCAACTTACCGACTATTCCGCTGTCGGCCAGCTCGCTCCTTTGCTTTATGTGTCAGGGGGCTGTGCCTGTATGCAAATGCCTCCATAAGCTTCACATTGTACTTTTCACAAGCCGCTTTCATATCCAGTACTTCCTGCGCATTGATTCCCAAGGGTTTCTCACATAGAATGTGCTTTCCCTTCTCAGCAGCCTTTAGAACCCATTCCTTGTGGAGAGCATTGGGTAATGGTATGTATACGGCATCAATATCCGGGTCGTCCAAAAGCATATTATAGCTGTCATAAGCTTTTTCGGCATGGTGCTTGGTTTTAAATTCCTTGGCCTTTTCGCGGCTTCTGCTGGACACCGCATAAAGCTTTGCATTCTGCGCGCCGATAATTCCAGGGATGACTGCCTTATCTGCAATATTTGCGCAACTGATTACTCCCCAATTCACTTTTTTTGCTGTCATATCTTTAATCTCCTATCCAAGTATAATGAGTCTATATTCTCTATTATAACCAGCCGTATATAATAAATAAATAGCTACACATATGACAGATTCTAAAGATGTGCGTAGAAAATCTGAACACCAATTATCCAGCCACATCTAATTTTTGCTAAGTAGCGATAAAAATTTACCGTACAGAAGGTTTTTAACTCTCTCTATCGAATAACATAGTAGATACAATGTACCAGTAATTGGTCTATATTTATAAGCCAAATGAAAGCCATACAAATTATAAAAGGGGTCGATGAATATAGTTATTCGTGAAGTAAATATCAATGATGCCTATGCACTATCTGACATCTACAAATATTATGTAGATAATTTTCCTTATTCATTTGAGTATGTCGCACCGTCATTTCAGTCGCTCAGCCTCAAAGTCCTGCGCAAGCCGAAGACCTTACAAAAATAAGTGGTTACCACAATACCACGACCCACCCGATCATCTAGGTAATTATAATATGCCCGCTTCTCTAAATGTCGATACTATTCCATCACTTAATGAAACTTTGGAGAATACACAACTGAATATGT
>JAAYBT010000203.1 GCA_012730015.1 Clostridiaceae bacterium | reverse complement strand
TTCAAGCCCTTGTTGTCCCTCTTCAAGGCTAAGTATACTTTTTTCAAGTCCTTGCTGTCCCTTTTCAAGGCTTTGCATATTCCTTTCAAGGCTTTGTACATTCCTTTCAAGGCTTTGCTGTCCAACCTTTAGCTCACCAACGTCACCTGTCAAGCCGTTGACAGTATTCGTCAAGCCGTTGACAGTATTCGTCAAGCCGTTGACAGTATTCGTCAAGCCGTTGACAGTATTCGTCAAGCCGGTCACCTGCGCGGCTATAAACTCAAGCAACTCTCTATCGTTCATATCTCACTACCCTTTCGACCACAGACAACTTAAAAACATTGCTATGTGCTTACTATTATATTCTAATACAGCTCACATAGCAATCCCAATTGCATATTAATATACAATATATGTTAATATTGGTCCGTATTTGGCTCCTCAGTTAAGCTCTTTTATTATTTTCTGATATAGCTTCATTGTTAATGGGTAAGACACCATGGGCAGTATACTCAGGAATACGAGGATGCCCGGGACCAGCGTAAAGATGCCGTGCATACCGAACAATGTCGCTTCTGTTTGGGCAACATTGGGGACATATTTGACGTACGTCAGAAGATAGCCCAGGATGATTCCGGCAAGGGAACTGCCAAGCTTAACGATAAAGGTCTGGGTCGACCACATTATTCCCTCGGTTCTTTTGCCGGTTTTCCATTGTATATAATCAATTGTCTCCACCATCATGGCAGGCAGAAGAATTTCCGGACCGCCAAAGGTAAGTGAAACCAGTGCAAATCCAATAATCAAAACGACTGCATTACTGTAGCCAATAATGAATAGCACTATGTATCCGACAACTCTAATAACCAGAGCGGCAATCAACAGCATTTTCTTGTCGTGTTTTGCAGACAGCTTGGAGGCAAGGGCTATCCCTATCATCATTGGTATAATCATTGCCAGGCTTAGGACCGAGGCCATGTTGGCATTGAGCAGATTATAGGTAGCATAATAGATAATCATTGATGTAACCAGGTTGTCGACGGTTGTGATAAATAGCTGAGAGGCCAAAATATGCAACAAGGGCTTATTCTTCTTCAGGGAGGAAAGGATTTCCTTCACGGGCAGCTTCTCGCTGCTGTGCTCAACCCTTTCTCTGGTGTTGAAGAAGATGGCCAACATGCCAAGAGCCATCATTATGCCATATATCACGGCTACAATTCTATAGGCATTTGCATCGTAACCAAACACCTGCAAAAGCGGTACTGTAACTACAGATACAAGGATGAAGCTCACCGGCGCTATCATTTTCCCCAAGGATATAAGACCGGTTCTCTCATTTGGGCTCTTGGACATTACCGATGTCAGACTCCATAATGGGATATCTGAAACGGTATAGACTATGTCGAACAGGAAGTAGGATATGTAGGCCCAAACAAGGGCGCTTCCGATAACACCGGGGGTAAATATCAGGTACATAATTAAAACGATGGGTACTGACACAAATAGCATGTAAGGCCTGAACTTACCCCACCTTGTTCGAGTCCTTTCAGTTATAATGCCCATAAGCGGATCATTGACGGCATCCCACATCCGGGCCGCAAAGAGCAGCGTTCCCACTGCGGCAGAGCTTATTCCCACCACATCAGTATAGAAGATCATAATATAAGCAGAAATAAAGGCAAACACCATATTCTGACCGAATACACCGAAGGTGAAGGAGGCCTTCTCCAAGGGCTTTACACTTCTAGCCTCGTCTGTCTTTCCTTCTCCCTGTGTCGATGTAACTTCAAATGCCTGATCCTTTTTAGATTTATTCATATTAGCAACCCCGTTTCTATAAGCTTTTTATTGAGCAGGTCAATGAAACCATTCAATTCGGCATATGAAAATGTACCGTTTGAAACCTGTACTGCCATTCGTAATGGCATATAGAACACTGATCTTTCAAGCTCTTTAAGGTTAACGACATTCTCTTCATCCGGTGCCAGCTGCTGCATAAGGGTTCCCAGCTCTTTATCCATAATTTCCTTCAGTACCGGAATTCTTTGAATCTCTCCCACAGTGGTGTTTATGCCAATCCTTGGGTAGCGTTTGTTGGACTGTGTTATTTCAACAGCTGCACTAAGCTCAATGATGCGAGATGAGCTTCCAATTTCTATGAGATTTTGGCCTGTGGCGAATACGAATTCCTTTTGAAGCACGTCGTAGTACATGAATTTGGAAAGCGGGATACTTAAGCTTACTAGAGCAGTCTCTCCGGGCTTTAGTGATACCTTTTGGAAAGCCGCAAGTCGCCTGACAGGCTGAACCACAGTATTCTCGTCAACAGCTTGCGATGCAAGTCCGGCTGGACACGAGTCGAGCTCCATGCACCCGGGATTTCGGTTAAGACAAATGTAAGCCTGAAGGATTTCCTTACCTTCATATGCTCCTGTGTTACTTATATTAACCGAAACAAGGAAGCTTTCACCCTGTTTTTCCACCTTGATTGAGTCATAGGTAAATTTCGTATAGGATAGGCCGTGGCCGAAGGGGAAAAGCACATTCAGTTTCTTCTTATCATAGTATTTGTAGCCTGTAAATATCGATTCTTTATATTCTACAGAGGTGCTGCTGCCTTTAAACAAATATGAGGGAATATGCGCAAGTTTTTCCGGATAGGTTTCCGTCAACTTACCGGAGGGGCTGATTTTTCCCGAAAGGACATCTACAAGCGCTTTGCCTGCGCCCTGTCCGGAAAGATGCATCTGGAGTATTGAGTCAACTGAATCAACCCAGGGCATCTCTACCGCGGAGCCCGTTTGCAGCACTATGATCATTTCTTTTCCCAGCTTGGAAAGACAATCAATTAGTTCATCCTGGCACTTGGGGAGCCGTAAGGTATCCCTATCGTAGCCCTCGGCTTCGGTGTAGTTGAAGAGCCCGGCAAAGAATACAATTTTACCTGCGCCTTTCGCTGCCTTAAGTACCCTGTCGGCCAGCCGGGGATCAATTTCTTCGCTATCCTGCCTGTAGCCTGGCTCAAACTTATATTGTAGCCTTGCTCTTGTGAACTCCCTCGGTATGGAGTCAATCTCTATGGCATTTACTCTTGAAGAACCGTTGCCCTGAATGATCGGGGTCTTCATAAGTTCTCCGACACAGAGCACCTTATCATTCGTGCTT
Organism: Clostridiaceae bacterium; assembly: GCA_012730015.1. Classification (GTDB taxonomy): domain Bacteria; phylum Bacillota; class Clostridia; order Acetivibrionales; family DTU013; genus JAAYBT01. Next base: position 2,324 of record JAAYBT010000203.1, on the reverse strand, counting down.
AAGGGCAGGGAGTTCTTGCTATTTTTCAAGAGGACAAAGGATTCGGCAGCCGCCCTTCGGGCTAAGTCATGGTGCTCTTTGTAATCAGCATTTACCGATTTTTTGATGGAATTGTCGCACTTGTTCATCAGTGCTTTGAGCTTGTTCACTGCTCTGTTCACTGCATCTTCATCAAGCTGTCCGTTTTGGTAAGCTTCTTTAAGCAGATTGTAGCTCAAATCCCCAACTGACGGCATTTCTAAATCCAAACCACTGTTGATGCTTTTTACAATGTCGTTCACGGCATACCAGTCTGATATGACCAAACCATCATAGCCCCATTTCTCCCTTAGAAGCTCGGTCAAAAGCCACTTGCTTTCAGAGCAGTAATCGCCAAATAGCCTGTTGTAAGCGCTCATAACAGTCCAGGGCTTTGCCTGTTGGATTATTTCCCTAAATGCCTCCAAGTAAACCTCATATAATGCTCTTTCATCCAACTGAGTATCTATGGACATTCTGTACGCTTCCTGATTGTTGACGGCAAAATGCTTGAGAGAAGCTCCGATACCGTTTTCCTGAAGGCCTTTTATGAATGCGCTTCCAATTTGTGCAGTTAAGAGCGGATCCTCTGAGAAATATTCAAAGTTTCTTCCGCAAAGGGGACTTCTTTTAATGTTGACTCCCGGTGCCAAGACAACATCGACGCCCTTTTCAGCGGCCTCCCTTGCGATACAAGATGCTACCTCATACACCAAAGAAGGATCCCAACTGCAGGACAAGGCTGCAGGAGTAGGAAAACAGGTAGCTTTGCTGCTTTCATTTAGACCCAGATGATCATTATCACCCGGTTGGAACCTAAGACCAGTGGGGCCGTCTGAAAATACGATTTCCCTTATGCCGGCCTCGGTATTCTTGTGAGTGGTCCAGAAATCCTTTCCGTTCAGAAGTTTGAGCTTATCATCGATTCTCATTTTATCACCCCTATGATTGCATTTTATTACTAAATGGTGTAGTCTTATTGTAGTATTCGATTGTTTTTATAACAAATCAGTTAGAACAATTGCCAGGGTCAGTGCTACTGGTATAACAGGTGCTGTTGGTGTTTATGGTAAAATTATTTACAAAATTGAAGCTATTCCACTATGCCACGAATATTCCCTTGCGCCTTTATGATGGCGAGAATCGCCTGCTTTCCTCCGCCCTGCTCAAAAGCCAGAGCATGCCGACTTTTTTGCGCTTTGACCAGTACGAAAAGGAACTTGTGAAGCCATATGATGATACCTTTTATTACACAAACGATTTGAACGAGCACTACTATTCATTTGGCTTTGCATGTGAAGGCAAGGAATATAGGCTCGTCGCTGGACCGTCGATAGATAGCTCCCTTAGCAAAAAGCAGCTAATGATGATATCGTCTCAAAAGAATCTCAGGCTCTCCGACTATGACGAGCTGGAATCCTATTTCCGAAGCCTGCCCCACTACACCTCAGTTTCCCTGAGAAGTACACAGCCCCTTCTAAGATATATGCTCAGTGGGGAAGAACCCGATTTGTCAAAAAACATGCAGAAGAGTAAGCCCACAAAAGAATTTGAAGAAAAGAAAGCTAAGGTAGCCGAGGAGCAGAGATACCATCATAGCCCGAACAAGGACGCGATGATACTTGAGGCTGTTAGAAATGGCGACAGAGGCAAGGTGTTCTCTCTTGTTTACACACAGGGGGACGGTCCTGAAGGTATTCTTTGCAAGGATGACCCACTCAGGTCCTATAAAAACATGTTTATCGTGAATGTAAGCCACATTACAAAGGCTGTAATTGAGGGCGGTGTTGATTCTGAAACCGCCTATACGCTTAGTGACACCTACATACAGACGGTGGAGGAAATAGACTCCTATGAAGAAGTAACCAAGCTGCACATAAGCATGCTCAATTCATTTTTGGATCTTGTCGAAAGAGCCAAAAGGATGAGGTACACAAAGCAGGTATACATAACAATTGATTATATTAACAAGCACTATTATGAGAGCATATCGGTAAAAGAGCTAGCCCAAAGGGTGCATATGAGTGAAAGCCATCTGCTTAAGCTTTTCACCAGTCAGACGGGGATGAATATTTCGTCCTTCATTATAAACAAGAGAATCACCGAGGCGGCGAACCTGCTCAGATACACAAATTACAGTATTACACAAATATGCAATATGACGGGCTTCAACGACCAGAGCTATATGACAAAGCAGTTTAAAAGGCATTTCAAAACAACACCTAAAAAGTACAAAGAGCAAATTATCTATGAATAGTAGCAAGGCCTGGTGCAGAGCAAAATCATGAAGCGAGATAATGGAAACC
>JAAYBT010000202.1 GCA_012730015.1 Clostridiaceae bacterium | reverse complement strand
GCTGTTATCAGAGCATATAAAAATGCCAGAGCTAAACTCCTCACAGTATGGGCAGCTATGTAGGAGTATATCGCGTATTTGACTGGTTGACACAGGCTCGTCAAAGCCCGTCGCATACCCCATACTGCTGTTATATAGCATTGTAGCCTCTTGCAGCAGGCTTTCCTCCATGGGCCGAAGAAAAACGACACCATCATCGGTCATTATGTTCATGCGGTCACCATCCTTACTATATTAATCGGCCACCGCCCTCAAATTTATTAGTCTATCATGCCTGTCCCAGGTATCCTATGAGTGCTTTGGCATTCTCTATTGCCTTCCCCTTTGGATGGTTGTTGAAGGATACAAGCGTTACGCCGGAATCATCCTCCATATCCCTCAGCCTGTTTATCCACTCCAGAAGTTCATTCTCGCTGTAAAGATAATCATACCTCTCAGAGCCCTGACCGTCATACCAAGTCTGCGCATTTCGTCCATGGAGCCTTAGATAGGCAGTTTTTGATGTTGTTGCAACAACATTTCCGATTAAGCCCCTTATTCTGGGTTCGTCAACACATACAAACCCCATTTGCTCCTGACTGAGCATATCGAAGACATCATTTCTGATCCATTCTCTATTCCTGAACTCGATAGAAAGCTCATGTTCCTGAAAGCTTTGTTTCAAGGTCTTTAAGTAGTCTATATTCTCTCTATTATAATGAAAGGAATAAGGAAATTGTGCCAGCAAACAAGCCAGCTTGCCGCTTTGAATGATTGGCTGGAGTGAATAGGTGAATTTTTTCGCTTCCTCCAACCCCAAATTTCTTTCATGGGTAAAGCCTTGAAATAGCTTTACAGCAAAGCTGAAGTCGGATGGTGTTTTATTGTTCATGCCCTCAAATAGCTTAAGTCCGGGCATGTGATAATAGGTGGAGTTTACTTCGACAAAACTGAAATAGCTGGCATAGTACTCCAGCATTCCTCCCGATTTCATCCCTTCCGGATAAAAGGGCCCAACCCAGTCCGCATAGGAATACCCTGCAGTTCCTACTCTAATCATGCTTAATCCTCCCGCTTCATCTCATGTACGCCATTCATGTACACCATTATAGTCCTGCAATACTAGTAATTCCACAATAAAATATTTTTTCCTCCACACAATAAGGTGTGAACATATTTGATTTCTTAATAACACAAAAGCTCTCGATTATCTCCTTGTTTACGATTAAAGATTATTGTTATTTTGCTGATGTTTAGAATGCCATATTATCCATTAATATTCCAAAACACTTTTTTGATACTCTATTTAGTGTTTTTGTTATATAATGATATTAACTATAAATTAGCATAAAAAGAAGTAATTGATAGAAAGGACTACGTATATTTGTATTTCATTATACAAGGTGATTATAATGAAAAAAATAATAATTGTATTTGCTGCAGTGGGGATAATAGTTATTCTTGCCGCATTTTCGGTATATAGGACAAATAGAGATTTTGCCGATTTAAAAGGTGAAATCAAGCTCTTTCTTATAATAGAAATTTTTTAGCGTATCAAAAAGGCCAAGTGAAGAATATTGTGTATATAGAAAATATAAACGAAGCAGATCAAAAGGCTGTGGAAGTTGATACTTCATATCTTTCACCATTCAAGCCATCACCTGACGGAAAATACTTGATTGCCACGATGATTAATGAATGGCATGGGGCGGACGTTATCATTATTAGTACGGATAAAAATAAAATACGCAAGATTATTACAAATACTTTACCTTCCGTTTTAGATTGGAAAGAATAGGGGCATGCAAATGTTAGCAGTGCGGTCTGTGCACATCGCAAATGGTAAAGAATTACGTTTGGCTGAAATTTCAAGTAATGGGCACATAGATGTTATTGTTTACCATTTATGTAGCACGTATGTTCTCGTTTATTGAATAATTAACATGATTATAGTTAACCATACTAATAAAAACCATAAAAAACTGCCCATTAATTGAATTATTAGCCACTTACTCCGCCAATTTTTACTGAAAGGTTGGTCTGTTGATATTATTACTTCTTGACATCTGCGGGGCGAGGATGAGTAAAGGTATTACAGCCTGCTCATGACGCAGTCCGATGGCGGATTTGAGCCATGTCTGCCCGACTACTCATCCACTCAAGGTAACTAAATTAAAATATTATTCACAGGCGTTCAAGGAATAATTATCCTCTTCTTAAGCGGATGTCTTCTATGGCAAGGTTAGTTGGTTTTCTTATAGCAACTCTTCAGAAAGCATTTTCTAATTGATTAATGATAAACTATTCGTTATACTATAGTATGGAAATAAGGTGCTATGTGCCTATTTCCATATTTTATTAATGTACAGGAGCGATATCATGGAACAATTGTTAGCAGGATTTGCAGAGCTTAATATCCAGATGATAGTCATGTACCTGATCGGTCTGACGTTGATTGTTCTGGCTATTAAAAAGAACTATGAACCAATGCTGCTTCTTCCGATTGGCTTCGGCGCCATTTTGGTCAACCTCCCCCAAGCGGTAGTTAAGTTCGCAACCCCAAAGGTGCTAGATCCTTTTGTAACGCAATTTGTAAAAGACAATCCAGATTCACTGAGCTTGTTTGAAGATAAGCTGAATTATGTATTTGAAAATGGACAAGCTTTCAAATATGATCCTGGTTTTCTTGAGATACTTCTCCAATCAGGCATTCTCACAGAGCTTTTCCCGGTACTCATATTTGTTGGCGTAGGTGCAATGATAGACTTTACGCCTCTTTTCAAGAATCCGGTTATGATTTTCTTTGGTGCTGCTGCACAGTTTGGCATATTTGCAACAATGCTGGTAGCTATAGCAATCGGTTTTCCCATAAAGCCTGCTGCAGCTATTGGTATTATAGGAGCCGCTGATGGACCGACCGCTATTTATGTTGCCAGTCAGTTTGCCAAGGAGTATTTCGCCCCAATATCAGTTGCGGCCTATTCCTATATGTCTCTTGTGCCGATTATTCAGCCGCCGGTAATAAAGCTTTTGACGACCAAAAAGGAACGTCTGATCAGAATGGATTACAAGGAAGAAAAGGTTTCCAAGGTAGTCCTAATTGCTTTCCCCATCGCAGTTACGATTATTGCGGGTCTGGTAGCTCCAATCAGTGTCCCCCTTGTAGGTTCTCTGATGTTTGGAAATCTTATCAGAGAGTGCGGAGTGCTTGAAAGACTTTCTCAGGCAGCTCAGAACGAGTTATCCAACATCGTTACCTTGCTTTTGGGCATCACTATCGGTTCAACCATGCTGGCAAAGGATTTCCTCCAGCCAACAACCTTGATGATTCTTGGTCTGGGTCTTGTGGCCTTTGTATTTGATACCGCCGGTGGCGTTCTCTTTGCAAAGTTCCTAAACCTATTCCGTAAAGAAGGCAATAAGTTCAATCCAATGATCGGAGCCGCCGGAATATCAGCATTCCCCATGTCGGCGCGTGTTATTCAGAGGATGGCGCAGAAAGAGGATCCTACGAATTTTGTATTGATGCAGGCTGTTAGTGCTAACGTTTCCGGCCAACTTGGCTCTATTGTAGCAGGTGGTCTTATTCTTGCACTGGTACCCTTGCTTGTAGGCTAACAGCAAAATAGCGCAGTGTATAGATTGGTAAGGAGGATATATTCTATGTTAGATTTATTAATAAAAGGATCTGATTTTGAAAAAGGACTATTTGTCACCCTTGTTGGTATATTAGGTGTTTTTCTTGTTCTCATACTATTCTACCTGGTTATAAGGGTGTTTACCAGATTTTTCCCATATAAATCAGAAGAGAGCAGCGAGACTAAATAGATATGAAAAAGGTATTGATGGTCGTGTACTCTTTCCCGCCTTTGAAAGATGCGGGGTCCGAAAGATCTGCCGAGTTTGTAAAGCAGCTTCCCAGCTGTGGTTGGGATCCGATTGTGCTTACTCGGGATGTGCGGACACAATACGAGACCGACCCTAAAATGTCGGTTCCCAAGGGCGTTGATATTATAAGGACAAACCCCTGGGAACCCGAATACCTGCCGAAGTTCCTACATTCTGTGGGAAAAGCCCTTTCATCACTACTGATTCCGGACGAAGAGCGGCTCTGGGAACTGTTTGCTGTGAGAAAGGCTATTCGTTTGGCAAAAAACAATGGTGTGGACCTTGTTTATACTGTATCACCTCCATCGAGTGCTCATATTATTGGGCTGCGGCTGAAGAAAAAGTATCCTTCCATACCATGGGTGGCAGATATATGTAAGCCGGTGCCAAACAAAAAGGGAATAAAGGATCATTATGAACAGAGGCTGGAGCGCAGGATAGTACTTGGTGCAGATTGCGTCATAAGCGGAAATGAAGCAGTGTACGAAAGTCTGCAGACTCTTAATGCAGACTCACCACTTCCCGAAGCCTTCACCTATGTATCTGATGGCAATGTGCAGCTTCTTTCTGAGCAGTTTGAGAAGGCCTGTCGTGCTATTGCAGCAGAAAAAATTGGTAACAGTGGTAGTGAAACATAAGCAATGTGTAATATTATTGCACGGCTCGTAAATCAGGAGGTCCGGGATGAGGATTGTTCATATAATCGGCGGTGGTGACACAGGAGGTGCAAAGACGCACGTATTGTACCTTCTCAAGGAGTTGTCCCGTCATATGGAAGTTAAGCTCATAAGTCTTCGTCCCGGTGTTTTTGCCGATGATGCCCGTGATATGGGCATCGATGTCACTGTTGTCAAATCTAGAAATATTTTTTCTGATATTAAGAAGGTAACAGAAATAATTCGTCAGGGCAGATATGACATCGTTCATTCCCACGGCGCGAAAGCCAATATGTTTTCTCTCGTAGCAAGACGAAAGGCCGGTATTCCTACCGTCACAACAGTTCACAGCGACTATCGTCTGGACTACATGCACAGCTTCCCTAAACGGATGACAATCGGGTTAATAAATACAATTGCATTACGTTTTATGAGAAATCACATTGCCGTTTCTGAAAATTTCCGTGAAATGCTTATTGACAGGAAATTTAACCCACTCGGCATCTATGTACTCTACAATGGCATGGATTTTTCAGTCCCAACAGCCCAGTATTCCAGACAAAATCTTATAGAAAAGTATAGGCTTGACATAGCGGATGACGACATAATAGTCGGTATCGCTGCGAGACTTTATCCCGTAAAAAACATTGAAACAATTGTGCGAACAGCACACCTTGTTAAGGGAAAGAATCCTAAGGTGAAGTTTCTAATTGGTGGCGATGGCGAGGATAGAAAACAGCTGGAAGCACTTACCTCTAGCCTCGGTTTAGAGGACACGGTATATTTCCTCGGTTGGCTGGACGACCCAAATGAGCTCATGAGCAGCATCGACATTAGTGTGCTTACCTCCATCAGCGAAAGCTTCCCCTATTCCATACTTGAAGGGGCCAAGTTCAAAAAGGTGACAATCAGTACACGCGTTGGCGGCATTCCAGACCTGATTGAAAACGATAAAAACGGATACCTGTTTAAGCCGGGTGATTATGACCATTTCGCCCAGTTAATTCTGGAGCTTGCACAGGATGAGGAAAAACGGCATAGCATGGGCGAGAGGCTCTATGAGAAAGCACTCAGCGATTTTTCCGTGGAAAGCATGGCTAGGACCCAGAGTGCCATCTACACAAGCATCCTCGACAAGCAGGCTTCGCTTGATAAGGGACAAAAGCTCTATGATGCAATTATCTCTGGCTATTACGGTTTTAGGAACATCGGCGATGATGCTTTGCTCATGTCGATTATTAATGATCTGAAGCGATTCAAGCCTGATATACGCCTAATGATTTTATCAAAAATTCCTATCGGTACCTCAAAGGATTTTAACGTGGCTTCCATCAGCAGAGTTAATATGTTCCGCATCTACCAGGCAATGAGAAACTCCAAGGTATTTATCTATGGAGGAGGTAACCTGCTTCAGGACAATACCAGTACGCGTTCTCTCTTCTATTACTTGAGTACGGTATGGTTGGCGAAATCGCTAAATCTCAAGGTGATGTTTTATGCCAATGGTATTGGGCCGCTTAAGAATCCCACTAATAGACTGCTCACAAAAAAGATTCTTGACCGGGTAGATGTAATAACCCTTAGGGAAAAATTGTCCTTCGAGGAGCTTAAAATGCTCGATATTGCCAAGCCTCGCATTCTTTTGACCTCTGACGCTGCCTTGACCATTAGTGACAGCTTCGCAAGCACTGATACAGGCATACTAAGACAGCTGGGCATTCAAAATGATAAGCCCTTGCTGGGCATATCGCTGAGAAAGTATCCCGGCCATGAAAAGATAGAGCACGAAAAGTATGAATCCGCCATCGCAAAGGCTGCCGACCACATGGCATCGGTCTATGGTGCTTATCCGGTATTCTTCCCGATGCAGAATCCCGACGACGTTCCAATACTGGAAAATGTGGCCGCAAAGATGAAAAGTCAAAGCTTCATTATAAAAGAAAAGCTGAATATTATTCAGACCTTTGACCTAGTATCCAAGACACACGTTGTCTTAGGTATGAGGCTTCATTCCCTTGTGTTTGCAACTGTTGCAGCCGTACCTATCGTAGGTCTTGTATATGATCCAAAGATTCAGGGCTTCCTGGACTGCATCAATCAGCCATCAGCAGGCGATGTGCGTACCCTGGATTATGAATATCTACTTGAACTGCTGGAAGATGTATGGCAGAACCGTGAAGCTATCAGTCGGCAGCTTGAGGAGTTAGTTCCTTCACTAAAGGATAAAGCCAGAGAAAATGCCAGAGTTGCAGTCGAATTGATATCTACTGTCGACCAAGACGATTAGAGACACACTTGCCTTGCCTTGCCTAACCCACTTTTGTTCCTAGCTTCATACTAAATAATATTTTCATATGGATAAGAGCCTCATATATCTAGAATCCTTTCCATGATCATATCCCACTTGTCTTGAACTGCTGTAAAGTCCATTGCCGGAATGTAGTATGCTTCCAGCTCGTCGTGCAGAACCTTTGCATGGCGCATAAGTTCAATTGCTTTGTTCAATATGTCTTCAAACATAGACCTGTTGTCCTCTATTTCACCCTCATTATTAGCCGTAATCTCCGGGTCCAGCATCTGTGCAAAATCTATTTCCTTTAATGTGCATACATCTGTAGTGTGGTATTCATTAACAGTCGTGAGGGCCATATTCAGCTGTGGTACGACAATATGCTCAAGCTTTGAAGGGTTGAAAGCGCAGTAATATGCCTCTACATTGTATCCCCTTATCAAAGCATTTGTCTTAACACACTCAAGCACCTCTTGCGTCCCTGCCCATGGAGAGCCCTTGACCATATAAATATTTTCTTGCGTCATTAGCCCATCAAGATAGTTTTTCAAGCCCTCCGGCGTGATTGCACTTGCAAAAAGGCATCTTTGTGATCCAACCTTAGTGGCAGGCTTTTGCAAATCAAACATTTCATCAATCCACTGGGCTGTTGCAATATTGACCCTTGCTTCGTCCAAGCCGGACTCATACAGCGCCGCATTATCATCGAATATACAGGCCGCCGCTGCCAGATGTCTATATGCTCTAGCATAGCATTGGCTTATCTGCTTTCTTATCTCCAGTATTATCTGTTTCTTCTTGTGCAGAATACTATGATCCCAGAACTCGCCGAGGTTAATGATTTCATCAACAGCGCCGGGGTACTTTGGATCAATCATATGGGGCGCAGTACCATCAATCATCGCAATCCCGATCTGCGGTATCACTATGCCATCCAGGCTTTTACTATCGCTGGAGCAGTGCATGTTTTCTACTTCATAGCCCAAATCAAGCATTCTTTCGGCAGCCCTTTTCATAAAAGTACTCTTCCCTACCCCGGGCCCACCTTTAAGAATAAATACTCTTTTAGCCTCCTGTGGGCTGATAATGTAACTGTAGAAGCTGAAAAATCCTCTACAGGTGTTAGCTCCCAGGAACATATCCCTACCCTTACCTCTTGGCATCCAAATCACACCCTTCATTGATATAATATGCTTATGGGCGCCTAGTTAATTCAATAAACTGCTTTAGGACTTTGAAAAACAACGCACAGAAGGAGTAAAACAGTATTTCATACAAAGCAATTACAAGTATCATGATTTTTTACTATAGACTTTATTTTCCTCACAGTGTATAATAATAGCAACATAATGTAATTACATAATAACAAAAAATCTAGAATATAAAAGGCTCACAAATTAAGGAAACACTTGTGAAATGGGGTTTTATGGATGCTGTTAAGTGGGAACAAATCTCTAAATAAAAACATACCTATTCCTCTGTACTATCAGTTGAAAACCATATTATTGGAGTACATAAAAAATGAGCATGTAGATATTGAAGAACCAATTCCTACTGAGGTTGATATCAGTCAACACTTTGGTATAAGCAGACCAACTGTGCGTCAGGCTATAAACGAGTTGGTTGTAGAGGGTTATCTTTATAGAATTAAAGCAAAGGGGACCTTCATATCAAAGCCAAAAATAGTGCAGAATTTTTTACTTATCCTTGACAGCTTTAATAGTGAGATGAAAAAGAAGGGACTTACGCCGTCTACGAAAATCCTTGCAAAAGAGCTGATAGAAAGTGATGAAGAGGTCTCTCAAGCTCTTAAAATCAACCCGGGTGAACAAGTAATAAGGCTTAACAGGTTAAGATACGCAGATGACGAGCCTATTGTCTTTGTAATTACATATATCCCTTACCGGGTATGTCCCGGGCTTATGGAGTGTGATCTCGAGAAGGAATCCATATATGAGATTATAGAAAAAGAAAGCGGCATGCTGATTTCCAATGCCACAAGATCTCTGGAATCCATTATTGCCGGTGACTTCGAATCGAAATTAATGGGTATCCCAAAGGGTGCGCCTATTCAGTTCTTTGAAAGCGTGGTATGCTTGGAGGATGGAACGCCCGTTGAGTATTCTCTGGCAAAATACAGAAGTGACAGAAGCAAGTTTACCTTTGAGTTAAAAAGACAATTTAGATAAAGGCCAGTTAAGGCAGTCTTGGCAATACCGGCAGCATTTTTTGCCGGTGATTGTTGACAAAATTTCTATATAAATTCTCGGAGAACTATGTATTTACATTTATACATTATTACACATGATTTCGTGACTTACAGGCAAACTAACGATGAAAGGATTTGCCCAACATGAAAAACAAAATACTTATAACCCCAAGATCATTTAGAAACCACAAGAAAGAGGCCTATCCCCTTCTTGAGGAAAAGGGATATGAAATAATTGAAAACAATTTTGGCCGGCCACTGACCGAAGAGGAAATCATTGACATAGCAAAGGATGATGTTGTCGGCATAATCATTGGAGTGGACCCCCTCCCCGCTTTTGTGCTTGAGCAGCTAAAGGGCTTAAAGGCCATATCTAAGTATGGCGTTGGTATGGATAATATTGCATTGGACAAGGCAGCACAGCTTGGAATAAAGGTGAAGAATGCGACAGGTACTAACAATATATCTGTTGCTGAGCTGACCATAGCCTTGATATTTACGTTAGCACGGTGGATTCCCCAGAATTCATCCCTTGTAAGAAACGCAAATCCAACTCGCATCAGTGGCTTTGAGTTAACCGGTAAGAGACTGGGCCTTGTCGGAGGCGGTATGATAGGGCGTGAGGTTGCCAAAAGAGCCCGCGGACTGGAAATGAAGGTCTCTATCTTTGACCCCTATTTCAGGTACGATAGCTTTCTTGAGCAATATGGAATTGATAAGCTCGATACACTGGATGCCCTGCTTGAAAAAAGTGATGTTGTGTCACTCCATGTGCCTGCCACCCCGGAAACAAGGCAAATGATTGACGAGAGTGCGCTGGCTAAGATGAAGCCAAATGCATTTCTTATTAATACCGCAAGAGGCGAGCTGGTAAACGAACAGGCTTTATATGATGCTCTGACATCGGGAAAAATAGCCGGTGCCGCACAGGATGTTTTCTCAAGCGAACCGCCATCAAAGGACGAGAAGCTTTTGAAGCTTGACAATTTTATTCTAACCCCCCATATTGGCGCTCTAACGGGTGAAGCGGGTGAAAGAATGGCACTTGTGTCTACCTATAATCTGCTGGAAATGCTTGGACACGAGAGGTAAATGTATGCACAAAAACAGCATGAATTCAAATATCATAAGCAAAAACGATGGCGCTGTCCAGACAGTGACCGGAACCATTCATCCCAATGAGCTGGGCTATTGCCAGAGCCACGAGCATCTCTTTCTTGCAGACGGACCTATTGCCAGGAAGTATCCTGCCTTAAGGCTTGATGATCTTGAGGCAACCTGTGCTGAGCTTGAGCTCTACCGGAATATAGGCGGTCGCTCCGTTGTAGACGCACAGCCTGTGGGCTGTAGCAGGATGGCCGATCTCCATCTGCTGGCTTCTAAGCGTACAGGCATTAAGGTCATTGCATCCACGGGGTTTCACAAGCTAATATTTTATCCTAAGGAGCACTGGATTCATCAAATGGATTCAGACCATTTGACACAATTATTTACACAGGAAATAGAAAAGGGAATGTATGTTAGATGCGATGATTCAAAGCCATCTGAGCAAATCAATGCCAAGGCCGGTGTGATAAAAACCGCCTCAGACGAACAAGGTCCCGGAGGTGAGTATGAAAAGCTCTTTCATGCGGCTGCCAATACAGCAGTAAAAACAGGCCTAACAGTATTAAGCCACACAGAAATGGGCAAGTGTGCCCTTGAGCAGATCAGATTTTTTTCTGAGTATCATATAGCACCGGAATCCATTGTCATCTGCCATCTTGACCGGGTACTGACCGATATGCAATATCTGATGGAAGTCGCTTCTACCGGCGTTTACCTGGAGCTTGACACCATCGGAAGACCTAAATATCATTCTGACGAGGACGAGGCCAGGTTCATAGCAAAGCTTGTTGACAATGGCCATGAGAATCAAATACTGCTCGGCCTTGATACCACCCGCGAGCGTATGAGAAGCTATGGTGGCGCCATCGGACTTGACTATATGCTTACAAGCTTCCTTCCCCTTCTTCGAAGCTTTGGAATAGATAATGACATTATCGGGAAATTTACCATTAGCAATCCTGCAATGGCATTTTCAATAAAAACACACAACCAAAAAGGAGAACAATAATGAATCTACTGTCAAAAGCAACACAGCCAACTATTTATTTTATTGGCGTAACAACAAAGCAATCCTCAATAATGAAGGTATTCCCGCAATGGGCGAAGGTTTTGGGCCTAAATAATGTGGTCATTAAGGGTATCGACATAGAGATTCATGCAAATCCTGAGGTGTACAGGGAGGTTGTCGATTTCATAAAAAGTGATGAGCTTTCTCTCGGCGCACTCGTGACAACACACAAAATCGATCTTTTCAATGCCTCAAGGGACATGTTCGAATATCTGGATCCCTATGCTTCAATGTTTGGCGAGCTCTCATCTATATCAAAGAAGGACGGCAGACTTGAGGGCTATGCTAAGGATCCAATATCCAGTGGTCTTGCTCTTGAAGCCTTCCTTCCGGACAACTTTTTCAGGGAGCATGCCGGTGATGTACTTTTGCTCGGAGCAGGCGGCAGCGCAATTGCCATGAGCGCATATTTACTCAATAAGGATAAAGGCGACAATATACCCTCAAGGCTTATTGTCGGCAACAGGAGTATGCCAAGGCTTGATGCTATTGCCAGATATGTTGCGAAAATTAACCCGGATGTAGATTCACAATTCCACCTAACTGCCGAGCCTTGGCAAAATGATGCGCTTGTTAAAAGCCTGAAGCCCTATTCCCTGATCGTCAACGCAACCGGACTTGGCAAGGATCGACCCGGTTCGCCTCTGACTGATGCGGTTGATTTTCCCGAGAATAGCCTTGTTTGGGAAATCAATTACAGAGGTGACCTGCTCTTTATGCGCCAGGCTCTGGCTCAGAAGGAAAGGAAAAACCTTCATGTGGAGGATGGCTGGATATACTTTGTACACGGTTGGACTCAGGTCATTGCCGAGGTTTTTCACATCGATATCTCAGGAGAGCTCTTTGATGAATGTGAGCGTGTTGCCAATAAAATACGCAGTAACGGTTGAACTATTAGCCATTTTACGGCAGCTGCTAGAAGGATAACAATAGTACTTGAAACGGTAATTAGGAAAAAGGAGATGGAAAAATGAGTGATCTTAATATAAAGCCCTTTAGCATGTTTTTTGATTTGAAGACAGGACTATCCAGGGAACAACAGCCAACCAGGCGTACACTTTCAAACATGAAGGGAATGTATGCCGACGCGGCAGCCTTCGAAGCGGCTTTAAAAGCCAATGACGAGCTGGTTTATGAGTTTTATGAGCTTAAGCTTCCCGAAACACCGGGTGATCTTCTGTTTGGCTCAAGTATAGTGTACCCCGGCAAAGTTGGTAATGAATATTTCATGACAAAGGGCCACTTCCATGCAATCTTGGATACATCAGAGGTCTACTACTGTCTTAGCGGCAAGGGCTACATGCTGATGGAAAGCCCCGAGGGTGACTGGGATGCTAAGCCAATGACTCCCGGGGAAGCCGTTTACGTTCCGAAGAGGTATGCCCATAGAAGTATAAATACCGGCAATGAAAGGTTGGTAACTTTTTTTGTTTTTCGAGCCGATGCAGGACATGATTATGGTACAATAGAAGCTAATGGATACAGAAAGCTTATCGTCGAAAAGGACGGCGAGCCTGTAATCGTTAACAATCCGAGATGGAAATAGAACATTGCCGGATTTTTTAAAGAAACGGCAGTAATAGAAATGAGGAGGATTAAAATGAGCAAGAAATGGGAGATTATAAACAAGATTACCGATTCCGGTCTGGTGGTAGTTGTAAGGGCAGATAATTCCCAAACAGCTAAGAAAATTACTGATGCCTGTCTGGAAGGCGGAGCTGCCGCTATCGAAATCACATATACGGTACCAGGAGCAACAAAGGTAATTGAAGAGTTGGCCAGAGAATATGCCGGGAAAATAATCATCGGTGCGGGCACTGTATTAGACGCAGAAACGGCAAGAATCGCGATACTATCAGGGGCTCAATATGTCGTTAGTCCCTTTCTCAGCCGCGAGACTCTCAGGCTCTGCAATAGATATCAGATTCCCTGCATGCCAGGCGTTATGACAGTTGAAGGGGTAGTTGAAGCAATGGAGCTGGGTGCAGATATATTAAAAATATTCCCAGGAGAAGCCTTCGGCCCGAAGATAATAAAAGCAATAAAGGGTCCTCTGCCACAAGCCAATATGATGCCAACCGGCGGAGTCAGCATTGAAAATGTTGGAGAATGGATAAAGGCAGGAGCCGTAGCGGTCGGTGTTGGCGGGAGTCTTACTGCCGGTGCTAAAACCGGAGATTACGCCGGCATAACCAAGCTGGCAGCTGACTTTGTGGCAAAGATAAAAGAGGCCAGGGGCAAATAAAGCCACCAAGCAAAAATACCTATGACAAAATAGCATTAAAGAGCCGGAATTTATCAACCACATATTCCGGCTTTTTTGTTTATGTACCGTCAGCTAGTATACAGTGTAAGGTTTGATATAATTTGCAAAAGAGCATGCCGGGTGCTAAACTATCATTAGTATTTCGAATGGAGGTTGCTTTATATGAACAGTTTTGCCAATTTGACCCCACTTTTAAAACGCTTTGTAGAAAATGGCCCTTCAGGTTGTTCATGTTCTGTTGTACACAAGGGAGAAAAGGCATACGAGGAGTATTTTGGCTATGCCGATATTGAGACTAAAACTCCGGTCACCCCTGATACTCTGTTTAGAATTTTTTCCATGACTAAACCAATCACATGTACTGCTGCCCTTATACTATACGAACGTGGACTTTATTATCTAAATGACCCCTTGTATGAATACCTTCCCGAGTTTAAGAATCTGATGGTATACAGGACCTCACCCAACGGCGAGATCTCAGCATCACCGGCACTTTCCCACATCCGCATCAGAGACTTATTTACAATGACCTCCGGCATCACTTATAATGGCAATGATACTCTAACAGGGCGTCAGGTTGAAGAGAAATACAAAGAATTAGCGGCTTCCGGAACGAAATTCACTATCCGTGATGTTTCTAAAATACTTGCCTCCATCCCCCTTTGCTTTGATCCCGGAACACACTGGCGTTACGGCATGAGCCATGACATACTGGCTGCCTTTGTCGAAGTCGTGTCCGGTAAAAAATTTAGCCAGTTCCTGCAGGATGAGATATTTAGTCCCCTTGGAATGAAAAATACCTTTCATCGGGTCCCTGAGGATAAAAAGAAGCATCTGTGCAGCTCTTATTACAGGCATGAGGATGGAGCCATGCAAAAAAGCACAGATATGGATTTCCTTATTCACCCGGACGATATTTATGATGGCGGAGGCTCTGGTCTTCTTTCAACTCTTGGCGATTATCATCGCTTTATTCAAATGCTGTGTAATAACGGTGAGCTTGATGGCGTAAGGATTCTCGGCAGAAAAACGATTGACCTTATGGCAACAAATCATCTCACTGACCAGCAGCTTACTGATTATAGCTGGTCTCATCATGCCGGCTACGGTTACGGATTGGGTGTTCGGGTTATGATAGATACAGCAAAGGGCGGCTGCAATGGAAACCTGGGAGAATTCGGCTGGTCGGGCATGCTGGGTACCTGGATGATGATTGATCGTAAGGAAGATTTAACTGTAACATATATGCAGCAGCTGCAACCAAGCTTAGAAGAGCTTCATGCCCCAAGGCTAAGAAGTGTTATTTACGGCTCACTATAGAAGACAAAACGAGATACAGCTAACAGGAGGATTTCTTAATGGCAGAGCGAAAAAGACGTTTTGGTGATAGGTATGACGGTAGGCGACTTAGATCCCTGGACCCCTTTTATAAGATAATTCCCTATATAATGCGATACCGTGTGGATTCTCAGAACTATTTTGAGGATAAAATCGAAATCAGCCATACTGAGGCTTATCTGAGGAAAAGAAGGAAAAACTCAAACGTCAATGTAAGCATGCTGCATGTACTGATAGCTGCAATGGTAAGAACTATAGCTTTAAGGCCGGCACTTAACAGGTTTATCGCAGGCCAGAGAATTTACGCCCGCAACGAGATTTTGGTTTCTCTTGCAATAAAAAAGGAGTTGACTTTAGACAGCCCCGAAACCACCATTAAGTTTAAATTCGAGCCAACAGATACCTTATCTGAGGTAGCTGAAAAAATGAATATACTGATTTCGGAAAACAAAGTTCTTGATACCAGCAATGATACAGATAAACTGGCACGCCTAATAATGATTTGCCCCGGGTGGCTGGTCAAGTTCATTGTTTTTGTCATTAGGTGTCTGGACTATTTCGGCTTGATGCCTCGGATCATTAATCAATTAAGCCCATTTCACACAAGCTTTTTCATAACCGACCTCGGTTCTCTGGGTATTAAGCCTATATTCCATCATCTCTATGATTTTGGCACAACATCCTTTTTTGTTTCCTTCGGCATAAAGATGAGAGAAAAGGAGCTTGACCAAAACAACAACATTGTTAATCGAAGATATATTTCAATGAAAGTAGTAACAGATGAAAGAACTGTAGACGGACACTACTACGCCACTGCCTTTAAGCTCTACAGGACATTTATACAGCATCCGGAAAGGCTTGAGGTAGCACCTGTGGATCTGCAGCCCGATGTAGACTGAACATAGAAGGATAGGTAGGAAGATTCTCTATTCTGCTTGTCGCATGTAGACTGCAAGAATCATGCCCTACCTATCCTATTTCATGTCCCTTATCAGTGCTCTATTCTTTTTTCCATGAGCTGACTGGTACCCATCAGTGCAAGCACGAATAATGCTAACTCCAACAGAATTGAGCTTACCGTGAACTCTGAGCCCAAGATAGAATATGTATATATTGGTACCTTGTCCACTTGTGCCTCTAATGCAGCCATACCTGTTATAGCTAATACGAAAGCAAGTATTCCTATGGGCACGGCAATTGCATTCTTATGGGTAAATGATTTTGCTATTGTGATACATAAGAATATTACTAGATAAAAGAATGCGAAGGCAAAGAGCATGTTTAATACCAATAGTACAATGCTTAGGCCGTCCCGTAGAAGCGCTTCCATAAACGCCTTAACTATCTCAAGAAAATACTTGAAATTACTGTTTACCATGAAATATACGAACATTGACATTAGTGAGAGTGTGCCGCACACAATCAGACTTCCCAGTGTTGTTATGAGCTTCGCTAGCACCTTCTTCCAAGCAGCAACAGGTAGCATTAGTTCGAGATAAGCCTGCTTCCCGGACAAGTCCCTTTCAAATCTATATATACTCTCTAAGAAAGGATAGGCTCCAATGAAGAGGGCCAGCAGAAAAAATATCCCTGATAATACTGCAAAAGCAGCTCCAACATCTCCAGAAGCACTCCCTTCATTTATAATGACACCGTCAAGCTTTACTTGGAAACCTTTGGCAACATGTTCATTCCACAAAAATACTCTCATGATAAGCAGCAAGGCGGCTTGGATCATTGCGTATCCAAGTAAAACAAATTTTGAAGTCCTCCACTTTTTTATGAATTCATATCCAATCAGCTTTCCTAACATGCGAACACCTCCCTGTAAAGCTCATCAAGAGACTTATTCCTTTCACTTCGTAGATTATCTGTGGTGTCATGAAGCACAATCCTGCCTTCCTTAAGGAAATATGCTTCGTCCAAAATGGATTCTACCTCGTTGATGAGATGGCTGGTAATCAGAATGGTACTATCCTGGCTGAAGGATCTGACGATAGCGCCCAATATCTGCTCCCTTGCAACGGGATCGACCCCATTTAGCGGTTCATCCAGAACAATGAGCCTGGCATCCCTCGAAAGCGTCAATGCCAGTGCCAGCTTTTCCTTCATTCCCTTAGAAAGGCTTTTCACTTTGATGTCCGCAGTCAGCTGCATAAAGTCCAGCAGTTCGTTGAAACGCACCTTGTTGTAATCCTTGAAAAACTTAGCATATGTATCTGCTGCCTCCCTAATAGTCATCCAGTCGTATAAATACTCGCTGTCCGGTAAAAAGGAAACCAGATCCTTTGTTCTATATCCAATATCAATGTCACATACTGTTATTTTGCCACTGCTAGGTCTGATAAATCCATTTATCAGCTTCAAAAATGTAGTCTTCCCGCTTCCGTTTGGGCCAAGTAATCCAACCACCTTACCCTGCTCCAGAGAAATATCCAGATCCGATAATGCTACCTTATTGAAATACCTCTTGCTGACCTTCTCAGCTCTTAATATCATCATTCTTATCTTCCTCCAAAATGCGTTTTATACACTGTACTATTTCATCACTTCCCATTCCAAGCTCCCTCATTTCATCCACATACCTCTTGGTAAACTTGCCGGCTTGTGTTGACTTGAGTTTTTCCACAACCTCTTCCCCCTCTGTAATAAATGTTCCGATTCCTCGTTGTGGATAGGCTACGCCTTCCCTTTCAAGCTCCATAAAGACTCTTTGAACTGTGTTTGGGTTGACCTTGAAGCTTTCAGCGATCTCTCTTACCGATGGTAGCTTGTCTCCACCCTTTAGCTTTCCGGCAACGATATCGGCTTTAATCTTTTCAACAATCTGCAAATAAATTGGTGTGTTTTCATTAAACTTAATCACATATTTTTACCTCCTTACCAATTCACTAGTGTACTATCATATTAATACAGTGGTTAATATTTGTCAACACCTTTTCTAAAATATTTTTTATAAAGGCGTGGTGACGCAGATGCAAGCAGCCTGTTTGAGACCAACCGACTGCTTGCATCTGCGTCACCACGCCTTAAACACAAAAGTGGATGGCCTTTTAGGCCATCCACACGAAAATTCAAAAGCACACTATTCACTTAGGGCTCACCCATCCTACAGGCCGAACAAGTCCAAGAGCCTATCCCAGAAGGTGAGCTTCTTTTCCTCTGCCTTTTCCGGCAGCTCCTCGATAACTTCATCGACCCCGTCAGTGGTCATTATAAACTGAACATAGTCCACATCCTTATTCTTTGCAGACATATACGAAACCTGCTCAAAATCTCCTCCGGTAAAGGACTCCATCAGCTTGTCAACTGCCGCATTCACATCGCTGTCTATGGTTGATGTGCCTTTCTTAAGCTGTTCTGTGCCTTCCGCCAAGCGTCCTGTGCCATCGCTCAATCCTGAAATGCCTGATGATAAAGCACCTGCTGCCCTTATCAATCCCGAGTATCCTTCATTAAGCATTGCGCTATTGCTTGTGATTTGCGATATACCGCCTGTATAGGCCTGCAAGCCACTATTCAACGCCTTATATGATTCCACCACCTGGGTTAGGGCGCCTTTCAGCTCAGCCATCTGCTCAGGCAGTGAGTTCGTAATACTAGTGAGGCCACCTAAGAGCTCCTCATATCCGTTTGTCAGGCCCGCTCCCTGTGCGTCAAGTGCCTGCAAGCCTTCACTTACGCCTGCAATCCCGGGCTGTAGCTTCATCATACCGTATTTAAGCTGACCGGCTCCATCGCTAAGCTGCTTTGTGCCTGAATCAAGTTCTTTAGCACCTTCGTCCAACTGAGCTATTCCCTTCGTTAATTGAGATATCTCATCAGAAAACATGCTTGTATCAGGCACTTCTATGTTCATAGAGACAGGAACAGCGCTGATTTGTATCCCCTCCATTTGAAAGTCGGTAACCTTTGCAGCTACTTCATAATCACCCTCTCCGCCCGGCAGCAGGGTAAAGGTAATCACCTTGTTTCCTCCGGCATTGGCTATGGCCGCTCCCTCTGCCTCGATTTGGGTGCAAAGCTCTCCATCGAGTGTAATCGTTGTCTGTACTGTGTAATGACTTGCAAAGCTGCCTCGCCCATTGGGATTTTTTCGTATTTCTATTTGAATCTGCAGTAAGCCTTCGGCTCCGGACAGTTCATTAGCGCATACTTCTTTGCCGTCCAGGAGGTATTTAATGCTAATGAGCCAGGGCAGTTCCAGCTTGCTTGTATTACCCTGATAATAGAATCTGCCTGCAGGAGCATCAAGTCTGACCTTTTCGCCATCAAGCTGCAAGGGGTCTTTTGTAGTCAGGTTAATGGCTTTTTCATACTCGCCGTAATCCTCAATCTGCGAAGGCTTCTCCAGAGTAAAGCTATTTACCACATAAGCACCTTCAAAGGACCCATCACTCCCCAGGGAAGCATAGATATTCTCTTCCTTAACAATACTATTATCGACCTGGGCGGCACTCACAGGAAGACAAAAGACCATGATCGTTAGCAAAGCAACTGTAATTATCCTTTTCATATCAATTCATCCTCTCTTTCTTGCTTTCTTATATAGCCCTTCATTGTTTTTTGTATTAGTCCATCAAAAATAATCAACAGCGCCGGCAGGAAGAGTAATACCATCGCAGCCGATATTGCCGCGCCCCGCCCCAGTATCGATCCTAGTTGACTGATAATGCCGTTTGTGGAAATGAAGCCGAGTATTAGCCCTGCAGCGGTCAATATTCCTGCCGGAGTGAGGATAGATGCAGCAGTTTTGGCTACAGCAGTCCTCGCCGCCTCCCTTTTATCGTATATCCTTCTATTCTCCAGATAACGTTGTGCAAACAGTATCCCGTAATCAATGGTCGCGCCAAGCTGAACTGCGCTGATAATCTGATATCCGATATAATTCAGGCTATCGCCCACAAAGTAGGGCAAGCCAAGATTGATCCATATTGCACCTTCTATTACCAGCATCAGAATCAGTGGAACAGTAATAGATTTGAAGGTAATAACCAGCACAAGGCCAATAGCAATGACAGAAGCAAGGGTCACAGGCAGATAATCGTTGGTTATAGTTTCCTTCAAATCGTAATTAACAACATTCTGCCCAAGCAGGTAATAACCTTCCCCATAATAGCTTTGGGCCACGCTTCTGATATTCTCAGTGAGGGCAAAGGCTTCATCTCCCTCATCGGCAATCGCCCCGGTAATAACCATCCTACTGTATCCGTTGGAATAAAACTGAGACCTTGTGTCTTCGTCGAGAAAATCGCTGGGAATCAATGCTCCCACAGTTCCGGCGTAAGAAACAACTGAGCTTATCTCATCGACACTGCTTAGTTCTTCAGTCAGAGCTATCTCCTTGACAATATCGCCCTCGGGTACCAGCAAGACCATCTGCTGTGACTGACCAAAAATACCGTTTATGACATCAGCTTCATTCTTGACCTGGGAGCCTTCACTGTGCATACCTGAGGAGCCATACAAAAATTCATTATGCCGCTGAGCCATAAAGCTTGGTATCATAATTAACACAATAATAATAGCCAGGGGTATACACACCTTCACCGTCAGCCTCCCAAACCCTTTAAACGAAGGTAATAAAGGCCTGTGACGAGTCTTATCCATGATTTTCGCTGTATAGACAGCCATCGCCGGTAGCAGTGTCATAACCGAAATATAGCTGATTACGACTCCCTTTGCCAGTACAAAGCCCAAATCCGCTCCGATTTTAAACTTCATTAGCGTCAATGCCAGAAAACCAAAAACCGTAGTGGCCGCACTTGCAGCAATTGCTGACGAAGACTTTACTATAGCCTTTCTCATAGACAGCTTAAGGTCCGCTCCTTCATCTCGGTACTCTGCAAACCTGTGCAGCAGGAAGACTGCATAATCAATAGACACGGCAAGCTGCAAAACAGCGCTTGTGGCCCTGGTCACATAGGAAATCTCCCCAAGAAAAATGTTTGTTCCTTCATTAATTGCTATTGCAACGCCAATTGTGATTAAGAACAGAACCGGCTCAAACCAGCTACTTGTGGATAAAAGCAATATTATAATCACTATGGGAATAACATAAAGCATTATCATGGAAATTTCGCCCATAGTTGTGGACTGCACGGATGCCTGATTTACGGCCTCGCCCGAAAGGCTGCTGCTAGGGCCAGCGATACCTCTTATATCTTCCACAATAGCTGTCGCATTATCCTGGTCTACAGACATCACAAACAGTGCTCCACCATCTTTATACCAGGCTTCAACCGTCTTCTGATCCTGAATCTCCAACGGTATCCTGATGTCCGCCACATCATCCAGCCAAAGAACTGAGCTTACACCGGACACCTGTGCCAAGCTCTCCTTGTATCCGATAGCCTCGGGAATGCTTACATCAGGTATGTAGACATTCACATTCGGAATATCATCGGAAAAGCTGGCTTCCATAACTCTGAGAGACTCCGTAGACGGTGCATTATCGGGCAAGTAGTCGGAAAGGTTAAAGTTCACAGCAATCATGGGTATTAGCAATGCACCTATTGCCAGGAGCAAAACATTAATGATTATGATACTCCTTTTGTGCTTCAAAATAAGCCCTGCTATCTTATTCATAGGCAACCTCTTCTTTCATATACGTATAGATATTCGCTATTAATTATTATTGACATATTTATGAACAGATAACTGTTTAATAAACATGTGTTGATTTTCTGTCACATGTATATTATATTTAAACTGTAGGGCAGATTCAATAAACAGGATTATGCGAATTGTTTTATAATAGACAAAAGAATAAAAAGTGTGTGAAATCTTGAAAAAAAGGAGTAATTGATATGTCAGAGGAAACGGCGGATCGGAGGGTGCGAAGGACAAAGAAGCATCTGAGGCTGGCTCTCACCAAGCTGCTTTTGGAAAAGGAGCTAAAGGACATAAGTGTATTGGAGCTCACGGAGCTTGCTGACATTAACAGAGGTACATTCTATCTGCATTATAGCGATATTTATGACCTTTACGAAAAGACAGAAGGAGAAATAATAGATAAATTCAACAACATAATAAAGAGGCATGTACAGCAAACTCCCAAAGGAATTCCGCTGCCTGCGGTTTCTGACGCATTGGAGTTTCTGACGCAAAATGCGGATATATGCCGTGCAATTTTGAAAACAAATGATACTGCTTTCTTGTCAAGGCTCATTGAAATGAACAAGCCCAAGGATTTGAACCAATGGAAGCATCTTTTCGGAGATGCAAAGGAAGGACTTTATGAGTTCTACTATTCCTATATCACATCAGGCTGTGTAGGGCTGATTCGATCGTGGTTTATGAACGGTATGAAGGAACCGCCCAAAAAACTGGCCGAGCTTGCCGAACAAATGATGATGAACACAATAAGACCCTAAAGCCCTACTCTTTGCCGTTCCAGCAGTAAGTACATACATTGTCTGCTTCAAGTCCAATGGCATCAATCATGTCCTTCAGCTTTTGATATTTTAGGCTTGAGACCTTCATTTCTTCCTTTATGCATTTTAGCATACAGCCATACTTCTCGGTTTCGGGGTTGCTATACTCATCAAGGACGCCCTCATCCACATTTTCATCCTTACTACCTTCCAGCTTCATAATAACTCTACGTGTAATCAAATCCATCTCAGAGCGTGATCTTGAGAAGTTCAGATACTTGCAGGCATAAAGCAAAGGCGGACAGGCCGGTCTAATATGCACTTCCCTTGCGTCGAAGCTATAGAGAAGCTCTGCCGCTTCACGCAGCTGTGTTCCGCGTACAATAGAATCATCACAGAAAAGGATACGCTTGTCCTTTACCAGCTCGGGTATTGGAATCAGCTTCATTCTGGCAACAAGTGAACGTACGGTCTGCTCCTGAGGCATAAAGCTTCTCGACCAGGTAGGGGTATATTTAACAAAGGGCCTCACATAGGGTACGCCTGATTTGTTTGAATAGCCAATAGCATGGGCAACACCTGAATCCGGTATCCCCGCAACCATATCAAGCTCCATTTTGTCATACTGCGCAAGCGCCGCCCCGCTGCGGTAACGCATTAGTTCAACGTTTTTACCTTCATAGGATGAGGTGGGATAGCCATAGTAAACCCAAAGAAAGGCACATATCTTCATTTTCTCCCGTGCCGGTGATATTTTCTCTATCCCATCAGGTGTCAGTAAAACCACCTCACCCGGCCCCAACTCATATTCCAGACGATATCCCAGGTTTGGCAGTGCGCTCGTTTCAAAGGAAACGCAGTAGGAGCCTTCCCTTTCACCAACTACAAGCGGCGTTCGTCCGAAGCGGTCCCTGGATGCATAAATGCCCTGATGATTTAGAACAAGCATGGTGCATGAGCCATCGATCTCCTGTTGAGCCCTCAGAATGCCCTCGCCAATGGTGTCTTCCTGATCTATAAGCGCTGCCACCATCTCAGTTGGATTAATCTCTCCCCTGCTCATCTCAAGAAAATGTATATAGTTATTTGCAAATGCCTTTTTCACCAGGGAATTAATATTGTTGATACGACCTACTGTAGTGACAGCATAATGCCCATGATGCGAGCATATGGTCAGGGGCTGCGCCTCTGTGTCGCTGATACAGCCGATGCCCATATTACCTGACATCTCGGTTAAATCCCCCTCGAATTTTGCCCTGAACTGTACATTCTCTATGTTGTGAATAAATCTGGAAAAACCATTACCAGTCCACACGGCCATGCCGCCACGGCTTGTGCCAAGATGTGAATGATAGTCTGTCCCGAAATATAAATCCATTACACAATCATCTTTTGAAACTACACCAAATAATCCACCCATAACTGCTCTATTCCGCCTTTTCAATATTTCTTCCATGTTTTATAGCATACATACTATTCTATGACTTACTTCCTATATGTCAAGTCATTTTGTGAACCCAAAGTCCTCTTTCCGAGTACAGAGCATATCAATGATACTGCAAGCTCGCCTGTTAAATTTGCATTGTCCTGGATAGGGTTTAATTCAACAAATTCAAGTGAGCAAAGCTTCTTTCTGGATGAAAGCATTTGAACTGCAAGGTGAGCTTCTCTATAAGTTAGTCCGCCCTTTACAGGGAGGCCTACACCAGGCGCATCGCTAGGGCTTACAACATCCATATCAAAGCTCAGATGAAAACCCTCCGTACCATCCTCTACAATATCAATCGCCTTGTGCATTACTGCCCGAAGGCCGTACATATCTATGTCTTCCATAGTATACACCGTTACGCGGGATTTCAGCAGCAGCTGAGCCTCCTCCGGATCCAAGTCTCTGGCTCCAATAATTACCACCTTCTCCGGGTTTACAAAAGCTACATCCTCGGGCTTGAAGCTGCTCATTGCGTACATGCCTGTTCCGGTTGCAGCAGCAAGAGACATTCCATGCAGATTGCCGCTCAAGGTCGTCTGTTCTGTATTAAAATCACCGTGAGCATCCAGCCAGATTACCCCAATATTCTTTTTTACACTCTGTACGCCTAGAATGCTGCCGGTAGCAATGCTGTGGTCTCCTCCGAGAACTAATGGCATGCTGCCCTCTCTTAAGCTTCGCGCGACAGTATGAAAGAGCACTTCATTCGTCTTGGTTATTTCATTTACAAATCTGGCCTTCGGAAAGTGGCTTGTCCCATTATCACCATCCTGAGGCACAGGGACACTAATGTTGCCCAGATCCCTGCAGCTTATGTTCAACTCTCTAATCGCCTGTATGAGTCCGGAATAGCGTATCACACTAGGTCCCATGTCAACGCCTCTTCTGTCTGAACCCAAATCTATCGGCACACCTACTACATCAATATTCATCCCTGACCCTCCAATATAAAAATGGCCGGATATGCTTGGCATATGGCTATTACGTAAAAAAAGCGATGACACTCCGCTTTTTCGTGGAGTGCCTCGCTCCTATTATAACAAAATAGATTTAAAAGTAAAATGCTTTAGTGCATGGAATCGCACAGAACTATCTTAGTCATTGAACAGCACCTGAATAACATTCCCTGCTACATTCCTGTCATTATACAGGGCAGTTATGCTGAAGTAATACATCTCACCCTCAGTTAAGTAGCTGCCAAAATCGCCGCCATTATATGCCGTACTATTGTCAATCACCGCATAGGTCTTATTGGCATCTGTAATGTAGTACAGGTAGCCGTTGTCCGGATAGCTCGGCGTTGAATCGTTTTTGGAT
>JAAYBT010000201.1 GCA_012730015.1 Clostridiaceae bacterium | reverse complement strand
TAATGGCCGGTATCCCGGACTCGATCCCAAATCTCCCTCCGGTGATTAGAGTGTTATTGTTATCCAAAGTATAGTTAATCATATTTTGAATGTCATTCTGCGGTGAAATGTAAAATACACCTATAATAACCTCTGAAGGCTTTAGAAGATAATCGACTGTGACATTGAAAATATCGCTTAACAAACTCAAATTCTCAACCTCCGGCATCGATTGACCCAATTCCCACTTGGATATTGATTGCCTGGAAACGCCTAATTGTTCCGCCAGTTGCTCCTGTGATAAATTGTTTGCCTTCCTCAACTTAATAATCTTTTCTGATAAATCCATGATACATCCTCCTAAATTTTGATACTAACAATGTATCAAAACCCGTAGTTGCATTCTAACAATCAGAATGGGGTTCTTGTCATCCGGCAGTTGCATAATATAATAAAAACAATTGCATTCACTTGCTGCTTCTTTTTGCAATATCCAGCCTTATAGCATTAATATTCACAGTATAATTTCCCCCATATAGAAATTTCTCGTGTCACAGTTCCCCTATTATCCCATAACAAGGTTTATATGCTAAACACATCCATTGTATTACATATTAACCTAGCCCGCAATAACTAGCGTAACAAAGGGGACAGTTCTCAATATATACAAAGAATTGAGAACTGTCCCCTGGTTTAATTAACCACTCTATAAATAGAGTTGATTTGTATAAATCTATATGTTTACATCAACAAATTTCATGCTATAATACTAATAAGGACGGCGACGCTTGTTACCGTCAGGTAAGATCAGTAGTATTTCTTTAAACGGTTTTTTATGACCGTTTTTTTCTTTGCCTATCTGGTTGTGGCCGCAGCAGCTTGTCTACTATAATCCTTGCAGATATTGCCACTCCTAATGGTATGAATATGCATTTTACACACCAGACAACAATAAGACCTATGTTGGTATATATTTCATCACTCATAGCACCACCTCCTCCTTCTTATGTAGATTCCCTGCAGCAACTATAACGTCGCCGTCCTTATGTAATAGAATCTACCAGAAGGGGCCAGTATGACAAAACTTCCGATCATGACCTGAAAGGTTGCCCTTGTCCATTATATAACATATGTTAATTATTTGCAATTAAAATAAACTCTTGTTCTTGTATTGTAACAATAGAAAACTCACAAGGGTACATGGCGCTTTCTGGAAGGGCAGTCTGCAGCAAACACTTTGAGAACAAATATTATCACTTCTAATCTCTAACAAAGCCAGATTACAAGCATAACTTCAACAATCACCATAATGACACAAGGGGACGTTTCCCTGTGTCATAGTCGTAGAGGAGCCTAGGCAAAACGCTGCTATCCGAGAAAATCCTCTCGTAGCGGCGTAAATACATCCAGAATAATCGAGTCTTCAAGGGCAACTACACCATGGGGCACGTTAATCCCCGCATAAAAGCTGTCCCCCTCGGTTAGCAACTTTTTCTCTGCTCCAAGGGTGACTTCAAAGCTCCCTTTCACAATATAGCTCACCTGCTCATGGGCATCATGCGAGTGCACCTCGCCTACTCCACCCTTTTTGAAGGTGACCTCTACCATCATAAGCGATCCGCCTGTGCCCAAAATCTTCCTGCTCGTCTTCTCATCAAGCTGCTTGGGACCAATGCTTCTATTACTTATAAACATATCATCACCACTGCCTTTCCTCTAATAGTTATAATCCTGTAAAAAATTTGTCCTATACTCCGTGGGCGTAAGTCCCTCGGATTTCTTAAACACTCTCGTGAAATAGTTTGGGTCCATAAATCCGACCCGATAGGTGACCCCCTTAACCGTAAGCAATGGGTCGGAGCTTAACAGCTTCTTTGCCTGTTCGATGCGATAGCTTGTGAGGTAATCCGTAAAGGAGACACCATAGGTCTTTTTGAATAGCTTTCCAAAATAATAGGTGCTAAAACCGATCTCATAGGCAACCGCTTCCAGGGTGAGGTTTTCACAGTAATTCTTATGAACAAATTCGATGGCTTTGTCCATTATGTCATGGGTCTTGCTGCTTCTTTGCTCCTTCAACGCCCTTAAAATCTCATATAGATAGCCATGGATATATTTCCTGGCTTCGCCCATAGACTCAATGTTCTTCAAATCTTCAAAAACATCCTCCGGAACCGCATGCTTCAGCTGACTCTCCTTGTTAAGATAGCGGCTCATCAATATGAAAAACTCATATAGCTTAAGCTTTGCCTCCTTCATATCATTTGAAGCAAATATTATATTATCCAGAATATTATTGGCTTTTTGAATAACAACCTCTTCCATATCATTAAATATGCTGTGCCATAACTCATTTTCGGTTATCTCAAGGTTATTCGCGGATATGCTACTCCCACCGGAATTTTCCATGATGGACAGCTGCATATTTCTAGCAGCGCCCTTAGCCTGAGCAAAGGATTTCCACAGCTGGGATATTTGGTTATATTTATCACCAAAACCATAATACAGCTTGACCGCAAGCTGCTCATTCAGGTCTTCTCCTATCATCTGTATCTCATCCTCTATTAGTCTTATATAATGGCTTCTCATGCCGGGTGAATATCCGAAAACCAGTATATATATGGTGTCTTTAACCTGATTCATCATGAAATTTATGTTTTTATCAAGCAATGCGCTAAGCTGCTGGGCAAACCTTTTCCTAATCATAGTTCTGTTGATATGGCTGATGGTGCTGGATTCGGAAAAGTCAATCTCTACGACAGCACCAAATCCCTCGACAAACTCATCAAGCATAAACTCCAGGTATTCCGTCGCCTGGTGCTCGTCGATTTCGCCGTTGACTATAGAATTGACAAACTCATTTTTAAGATAGCCGGATATCTGCTTAATTTTCCCCTCAAGCAATTCCCTTTGGCGTTTCTTTTGAAGCTCCTCCCTAAGTTCAACGATACAGCATCGTAGAACCTCCAGAGTGTTTTCATTCGAACCCGGCTTTACAATAAACTCCTCTACACCTATCTTTATTGCCTCATGGGTATATTCCAGGCTGTCATAGGCAGTTACAAAGATAATCTTAATCTCGGGCTTTCTCTCTCTGAGAATCCGCCCTGCCTCGATTCCGTTTAGGCCCGGCATCATTATATCAAGTGTCACAATATCCGGATCAAATTCCTCTGCAACTAAAAGCGCCTCTTCCCCGTTTGCCGCTTCCATTACTTCAGAGATCTCAAGGTCACTGTTTCCCACGATAAATTTTAAAGCTTCCCTTTCGATAGCCTCATCATCAACCACCAGCAATTTAAACAATCCTTCACCTCTCTTTGGAACACTGCGTCACTTTGCCTGTATTCTCCTGATTAGCTCACCGTATTGCTCCTCATAATTGTCATATACCGGCTGAACAGCTTGGACAAAAGCCGAGCGATCCTCAAGCTCAACAATTTCCACGCCTTCTTCGATTAGCTGCTCTTTTGCATCTCTTTCCATATTAGACCACAATATTTTCTGATAGACCGTCGTCTCTTTTGCTACTTTTCTGATGATTGCCCAATCCTCCTCGGAAAGATTAGCTAAAGCTCTCTTGCTGCCAATAAGTATTTCAGGGATCCTCAAATGTTCATCCATAGTGTAATAGCGGGCCACCTGGTAGTGGGATTGAGTCAGATAGCTTGAGAAGTTATTCTCTGCTCCATCCGCATCCCCCTTTTGAATCAGGGAATATACCTCTCCGTACGGCTTTAATATACCCGTAAAACCCATCGCTTCGGACATTTCCATCATCAGTGTATTCTCCATCAGGCGTATGGTTAGACCCTCCAAATCCGCCAGCTTCCTAATAGGCCGATCCCTCGTATAAAAGCCTCTAGAGCCGGCGTCAAACCATGTCAGGCCAACAAAGCCATAGTCACCAACTCCCTCGAGCAATTCATCGCCAATATCGCTTTCCAATACACGCCACATGTGTTCTCGTCCTTCATAAAGATAGGGCAGCTGAAGTACATATAAATCAGGGACGGTCTCAACTAAATTCGCTATGGAAACCCGCGTAAAATCAATAGCACCGAATTGTACCTGTTCTATGACCTGCGGTTCTGTGCCCAATCCCTGATCGGGATAGACCATAATCTTGATTCTTCCATCAGTTTCCTTCTCAATGCGCTTGGCAAACTCCAAATCAGCCTTTGCCGTGGGATGGCTCATAGGATGGGATTCAGCCAAACGAAAGTTGAAGGCATAAGTATCTCTCATGCTTGTCTGCTTATCATTACAGCCGGCGTTTATCAATAAAAAGGCCAGGCTAATACACATGTAGAAAATCAGTTTACAAGTACGCATCTTTAAACGACTCCTTTGCAAATCTAATCTCTATGCTTGTCCCACCACTAGCCCGGCTTCGTATAGTAAGCTGGCTGCTGCCCCCGCCTGCTATTCGTAACCGGTGATAGACATTAGCAATGCCAATACTATTCTCTGCAGAGACATCAAAGCTTCTAACTCGCGTCAGCTGCTCCCTCGACATTCCAATCCCCGTATTCGTAATGCGCACCAAAACAACTTCCTCTCCGGCGCCATCCACTCTAGTCATAGCTTTAATTCTAATCTTCCCGCCCTCAACCTTCGGTTCAATGCCATGGATAATAGCATTTTCAACCAGGGGCTGAAATAAGAAGATGGGTATGAAAACTTGTTTACACTCATCCGTAACACATTCAATATATTTTAGGCGATCTCCAAATCGCACCTTTTGCAGATATATATACTCCCCAATGATATGCAATTCCTCCTCCATAGGCACTATGGCGTTCTTCTGCCGCAACCGATACCTGAACAGGTTTGACAAAGTTCTTGTAAGCTTCACAGTTTTGTCGGCATTCTCAAACATAGCTGTTCTGGAGATGGTATTTAAAGTATTAAACAGGAAATGAGGATTAATCTGAGACTGCAAAGCCTCAAATCGGGCTTCCTTCACCAGCTGCTCCATTCGAAAGATTTTCAGCTCCTCCTCATGCAGTTTTTTCTCAATCTCCGCTTTTTGCTTTAAATCCTGAACGTACTTTCTTATGTTGGTGCTCATGATGCTGAAGGAATCCGCCAGAACACCTATTTCATCCTTTGAGCGGATGGATAAGGGCTCAATATCCAGGTCCCCCTGTGCCATAAGCATGGAGGACTGAGCCAGCTTCTTAATGGGATTGACCAGCTTGTTGGTCAACAGCATTACTATCAGCATGGTAAATAAAAACATCGCAGCAATAGTTATTATTGAAATGCTTCGCATTACCTCCGCTTCCCTGACCACCTGGCTGTAAAGCTTGGTCCCCTCATTCAGGCTCAGATTCAAAAGCGTTTGAATATATTTGCTTGTGTATTGCTGAATATCACGCCCCTCATAGAAGCTAACATAATAGTCATCTACTCCCTGCTCTCTGTCTGATATAGCCTTCTCGAAATAATCAAAATACATGGCAGTGGAGTTATCAATGGCTTTTATGTAAAAATAGATATCAAGGGAATTAAACTCTTCATAGAACGGCTCTATCATGCTCTGGATTTCATTCCTGGTCCTTTGATATTTGTTCTTCTCACCTTGATCCAAGGTTTTGAGGAAGGAATCCAGGGCAGTATAATTATCCTCGACAAGTAGCTGCATGCGGTTTATCCCATAATAGTCCTTCATTGTATCATTAAATTGATCGGTTATCGCATAGTTGTTATTGTTCAAATACAGATTGAATAACGATACAAGCGCCAGCATGCAAAAGAAAGACACCAGAAATTTAATACGTATAGACAAATGCTCCCAAATCTCACCTATTCGCCTAATAAACATTTCCCTGCTCCTTAACAGCACCCGCAGCACTTGTGGCACAAGATCACTGGAGAATTTGCACAAAGTGCATTTTAATATTCATAATGAGTAAAGACGCATGAATGAATTTCTTCTTTATAATAACACCTAAAAGCTAAAATTGAAAGCGCAGTCGCAAAGGTCACCATCTTTTGCTAACTGCAGGGCAATAGGACAGCTTTTTTGCTGCCCTTGCCATTGCGAAACAACCGCATACCCTGCACAAACCTGCATGAAAATCGTGACACTCTGCGCACAATGCCAGACGTGCTTCCAGAAGCGCTTCATCGGCCCTAACCTCCGGTGAAAGGCTCTCGACATATTCCTCTATATTCCTCTTTATATCCTCTTGCTCTAAACTATCAAAAAAGCAATTCCTGCAAAAGCTAGTCATCTTATTTCAAAGTGAGGCTTACAACGCTTGCAGCCGGTATTTCCATGGTAAAGCCCTTCTGCGTAACTGAATGCTTATCAAAAGCCTTTGGCATAACCCTGCTGGGATCCTCAAAGGTATTGTGATCCGACAAGGCTCCTGTCAAGATCCGTCCAGTGATATCCTTTGCCTTAAAGCCGGCAATTTCAGCATCTATAGTGTAACCCTCATCAGCAGACAGATTGCATATGGTAACATGGATTTTGCCATCTTCGTCCATAGAAACCGACTCGACAAGGTTAGGCAGTTCAGCCTCTTTTGTACCAATGGTTTTTGTATCAATAAAGCTATCCAGCAGGATTGCTCCCTGATGCTCCTTATACATTTCAAAGACGTGGTATGTGGGAGTCAGAAGCATTTTCTCACCCTCTGTGAGAATAACAGCCTGCAGCACATTAACCGTCTGAGCAATATTTGCCATGACCACAGAGTCAGAATGCTTATTGAAAATATTCAAATTAATAGCAGCAACCAGTGCATCACGCATTGTATTCTGCTGGTAGAGGAACCCCGGGTTTGTTCCCGGCTCCACGTCGTACCAGGTACCCCATTCATCAACGATCAGACCGACTTTATTCTCCGGATCATATCTTCTCATAATAGCTACATGCTTTGTGATGAACTCTTCCATTTTCATTGTCTTATTAAGAGTAGTGTACCATTCGTCCAAAGTGAAATCAGTCGCACTCCCTTTTGTCTCCCAGTTCGGGCCCGGTACAGTATAGTAGTGAAGCGTCAGGGCATCCATGAACCTTGCAGCCGACTTCATAAGAACCTCAGTCCAGTTATAGTCATCTCCACTGGGTCCGCATGCAATACGGAAAATCTTATTATCGCCATAGTTGCGCACATAGGTCTGATACCTTCTATACTCATCGGCGTAATACTCCGGACGCATGTTGCCTCCGCAGCCCCAATTCTCATTCCCAATTCCGAAATATTTCAGTTTCCATGGCTCCTGCCTGCCATTCCTCTCACGCATCTCGGCCATCGGAGATACTCCGCTGAAAGTAATATACTCAACCCAGTTTTGCATCTCCTCAACAGTTCCGCTACCCACATTCCCATTAATATATGGCTGGCAGCCCAGTTGATTGCAAAGCTCCATAAACTCATGGGTACCAAAGCTATTGTCCTCAATAACTCCGCCCCAGTGAGTGTTTATCATTTTCTTTCTTGTCTCTTTTGGGCCAATACCATCTCGCCAGTGATACTCATCTGCGAAACAGCCTCCCGGCCACCTGAGAACGGGAATTCTAATGTTTCTCAAAGCCTCCGTTACATCATTTCGCATTCCATTTGTATTCTCTATCGAAGAATCCTCACCGACATAAATCCCTTCATAAATGCATCTTCCCAAATGCTCCGAAAAATGCCCATACAGCTCCGGCTTAATCTCGCATTTTTTGTTGCAGGCGTTAATGGTAAATTTTGTCATTAGAATTACCTTCCTTCCCTGATTCGTTTATCAAAAACAAGGGTTTTGTTCTTGACTATTTTAGTAATATCTAAAATATTTGAATTGTTCCTCAATTGCTTTATCGTATCATATCGGCCTCTTCTGTGTCAATATTAATAAATATATATAGTAGAATGAATAGGATTACATTATAATTAGATTAGCTTGAATGAGCGCATGGTAAAACAACACTACTCACAGGAGGAGATTTGCGGTGAAAGAATCAATTCACAAATACTTTAAGGTGGGGCTCATTTCCTTTATGGCCTACCCATCTACACTAAGGGGCGAGGATCCAAATGTTGTTGACCTGCTGAGAAAAATAGCCGTCGATGATTACTTCGACGCGATTGAAGTTAACTGGATCAAGAACGATAGGCTCCGCAGTGAGGCCGCAAAGCTTCTTGATGCATCGCATCTGACTGTTTGCTACGGAGCACAGCCTCGCTTGCTTACAACGGGCCTCAATGCCAATGATGTGAACGAAGAAATGCGCGCTAAAGCCGAAGCAACACTCATCGAAGCCATAGACGAAGCCGAGCAGCTTGGTGCAAAGGGAATTGCCTTTCTTTCAGGCAAATGGGATGCGGCAACGAAGGATCTGGCATACGAGCAGCTGCTCAAAACAACTAGAAATCTGTGCGCATACGCAAAGACAAAGGGTATGATGGTGGAGCTTGAGGTTTTTGATTTTGATATCGCAAAAAAATCCCTAATCGGGCCTGCCCCCTATGCGGCAAAGTTCGCAGCAGATGTACGCAGTACATGTGATAATTTCGGGCTCCTAATTGACTTATCTCATATCCCCATGTGTTACGAAAGCAATGAGTTTGTGGTAGCTACACTAAGACCGTACCTTACACATTTCCACATTGGAAATACCGTGTGTGAGGATCCTTCCGCAGAGGGTTATGGCGACGAACATCAGCGCTTCGGATTTCCAAAGGGCTCTAATGATACTGCCCAGCTGCTTGATTTCCTTCGCGTGCTCAAAAACGAGGGCTTCATGAACCCTGATAATCCCTATGTGCTGTCCTTTGAAGTGAAGCCCTGGAAGGACGAGGACCCCGATGTAGTAGTAGCCAATGCCAAGCGTGTTCTTAACAGAGCCTGGGCCTTGCTTGAGGATTGACAGCCCTCTTGCTGTCATGCTTTTAACATTTACGTATTTATCGAGAAGAGTTCTATTTACAATAAATTTTATATGAAGGCGGAGGATCACAGCGTGAGAATAGTAGTACTTGATGGTTATACCGAAAATCCGGGGGATTTGAGCTGGAGCGGCTTGGAGGAGCTTGGCGACTTAGTCGTTTATGAAAAGGCTCCCGCGAACGACACAAAAGAGATTTTGAAGCGAATCGGTGGTTCTGAAGCAATCTACACCAATAAGACACCCATCAGCAAGGAGGTAATCGATACAGCACCTAATTTGAAGTTCATAGGTGTGCTTGCAACCGGCTACAATTTAGTAGATGTTAATGCAGCAAAGGAAAAGGGAATACCCGTGTGCAACATTCCAGCCTATGGCACTGAAGCGGTAGCACAGTTTGCAATCGCACTGCTTTTGGAAATATGCCACCATGTAGCCCATCATAGCGACCAAGTCTATAAAGGCCGCTGGGAGAATAGTCAGCATTTTTGCTTCTGGGACTATCCGCTGATTGAACTTTCGGGGAAAACCATGGGGATTATAGGATTCGGGAGAATAGGCCAAGCGACTGCTAGAATTGCTCAGGCTCTGGGCATGAAGATTCTGGCAAATAGCAGCCATGTCAAGCCGGAGCTCGAAAGTGAGACCTGCAAGTATACTGATCTTGATACTCTATTAAGGGAATCGGATGTAATATCGCTGCACTGTCCTCTTTTCCCTGAAACTGAAGGTATTATAAACAAAGACAGTATTGCTAAAATGAAGGATGGCGTAATTATAATTAACAATAGCCGCGGTCAACTAATAGTAGAACAGGACCTGGCAGATGCACTTAATAGCGGCAAGGTATACTCAGCCGGGCTTGATGTGGTAAGCGCCGAGCCGATAAGGGGAGATAATCCACTGCTGAAAGCAAAGAATTGCTTCATCACGCCACATATCAGCTGGGCCTCCAGAGAAAGCCGGCGGCGTCTTATGGACATCGCCGTCGATAATCTGCGGCAGTTCGTTAAGGGTAGTCCTGTAAATGTTGTAAATATGTAACTCAGTACGTTTATTGACTTTTTTTCAGTATATACTTAATATGAAGATAAGAATCTTTTTAATATAGTTTTACAAAGTTCCTTATCGAAAATATTCTAAACGAAGCAGGAGGTGTTATCATGCAAAGAGCAGCATTTATGACAGGTATTAACAAAATGGAAATTCGCGACATCGACATGCCAAACCCAAAGAAGGGTGAGGTTATTGTAAAAATTGAGTACGTAGGAATCTGCGGCTCCGATGTACATTATCTGGAACACGGGAGAATAGGTGACTTTATAGTTGATGGAGATTTTATTCTAGGACATGAGTGCGCCGGAACAGTAACGCAGCTTGGTGAAAACGTAAAAAACCTTAAGGTTGGCGACCGTGTTGCACTCGAACCCGGTATCACCTGCGGGCAGTGTGAATTCTGCAAAACAGGTCGCTATAATCTGTGCCCTGATGTTGAATTTTTGGCAACACCGCCCTACCACGGCTGTCTGCAAAACTATATCGCTTTCCCTGAAAACATGTGCTTTAGGCTCCCCGATAACGTGAGTACTAAGGAAGGCGCACTGGTAGAACCTCTTTCGGTTGGAGTCCATGCAGCCAGACAGGGCAATGTGTCTCTGGGTGATCGCGTGGTAATACTGGGAGCAGGCTGCATTGGTCTTGTAACCCTGCTTGCCTGTAAGGCTTTGGGTGCCTCTGAGATTATTGTGACAGATATTATGCCCAAAAGGCTTGAGTTTGCAAAGAAGCTGGGTGCAACAAGTGTAATTAATTCTGCACAAAGTGATGCACTTAAGGAAATTGAAGCCCTTACCGCAGGCCAAGGCGCCGATGTCGTCATTGAGACAGCCGGCTCGTCCGTGACCTACTCACAGACGCCCTATATCGTAAAACGCGGCGGAACCATCGTCCTGGTAGGTATGGCAGCCGATGACATTATAGGGTTTAATTTTGCAAAGCTCATGGGCAAGGAGGCACAGGTTAAGACAGTATTCCGCTATAGAAACATTTACCCTCAGGCGATAAATGCAATCTCGGGAGGGCTGATTGATGTTAAAACAATTGTAACTCACGAATTTGACTTTGAAGACTCTGCAAAGGCCTTTGACTTTGTCATCAATAACAAGAACGATGTCGTGAAGGCCGTTATTAAGCTGTAGCTACGAGGTGTTCGAATAGCTTAGCGGTGTTGTAACAAATACTATGACAGGAGAAAAGGCTATGATACAAAATCCAATACTCACGGGCTTTAATCCCGATCCGGCAATTATCCGCACAGGCGACGATTACTATATTGCGACCTCTTCCTTTGAATGGTTTCCCGGTATTCCGATTTACCATTCGAAGGATTTAGTCCATTGGAAACTGATAGACTATGCCTTAAAAACAAAAAGGCATATCGATATGACATCTCTTCCTCCGTCCAAGGGAGTTTGGGCCCCCTGCCTCTCATACTGTGAGGCAGATAAGCTTTACTACGTGCTTTACTCCAATGTATACAACTCCAACCGCCTGCAGTACGATGTAGACAACTTTCTCATCTGGTCCGACAGCATCCATGGCCCATGGAGCGATCCTGTTTATATTAACTCCAACGGCTTTGACGCTTCACTGTTTCATGACGATGACGGCAGAAAATGGGTTCTGAATCAGGAACGAGATTTTAGGCCGGGGCACGAGACGAAGCGGCCAATCATATTGCAGGAATACAGCCCGGAGCAGAAGAAACTGATTGGAGAACCGGTGCGTCTTACCTACGGGGCCACGGAACGCGGCTTCACCGAAGCTCCTCACATTTACAAGCGTAATGGCTACTATTATCTTGTAACTGCCGAAGGGGGCACGGGCTACGGGCATTGTGTCGCATTACTGCGCTCGAAAAATGTAATGGGGCCCTATGAAA
This sequence comes from Clostridiaceae bacterium, assembly GCA_012730015.1. Classification (GTDB taxonomy): domain Bacteria; phylum Bacillota; class Clostridia; order Acetivibrionales; family DTU013; genus JAAYBT01. The sequence continues at coordinate 18,685 of JAAYBT010000201.1, read as the reverse complement.
GCTGTCCCCGCAATCCTATAATCACCTCAAATGCCACCGAGTTCAAGATGCGACCGGAAGTAAAATATGCCATGACTGATTTATATAACCCTGATGTGATAATACAAAAGGCTGGGCATGGCTCTCTGGTAGAAACACAAAACGGAGAATGGTACATGCCCCATCTATGTGGACGGCCTGTGATGCCACAGCTGAGATGCATACTCGGCCGAGAAACAGCGATACAGAAGATGCAGTGGACAGAGGATGGCTGGCTGCAAATGGCTGACGGCACCAATATCGCCAAGGACAGCACTCCGGCGCCTAAGCTACCCGCTCATCCCTTCCCAAAGGATCCGCCCCGCTGCGATTTCGACAGTGAGGTGCTGGACCTGAATTTCAACACGCCACGCAATGAGATTACCGGGGACTGGGTCGATTTATCCGCACGTCCGGGTTATTTACGGCTGTATGGGCGGGAATCATTGACCAGCAACCACCACCCAAGCCTGATTGCCAGACGCCTGACCGCCTTTAATGCTACCGTTACTACCAAGCTGGATTTTGCAGCCGACCGCTATCAGCATCTGGCCGGGCTTACCTGCTACTATGAGCCCTCCAATTTTTACAGCATCTACAAGACCTACAGTGAGGAGCTCGACAGCAACGTTGTCGCCATAAGCGGCTATGTAAACAAAGAGCATACAGATGGTGGGAAGGCCATTGCTGTGGTAGAAAAGGACGCGCCTATATATTTGAGAGCGGAAATAATGACTGATAAGCTGCAATTCTCCTTCAGCATGGACGGTGAGAATTATGAAAAGCTGGGACCAATTTTTGACATGACTACGCTTTCGGACGAGGCCGTTGATTTCGGTGAGTTTACAGGAACCTTTGTTGGCATGTTTGCACAGGATGCCCATCTTCGAAATAAATACGCAGATTTTGATTTCTTTGAATATATCGAGGTCTAGGATCGAAGTCTCTGGGCATAGGTCTCTCCATCATAAGTAGTATGCAGGCTAATTTCTAAAAATTTAATGCTATGTGCTCTTTTGCACATAGCATTATTTCTTCAATACCTTTGCTCCATTCATCTTGCCTCTATAGCTTAGTCGTAATAAGGTTCCCAGACTCATATCTTTCGAGCCCCCGCTTGAAAAATAAATAGGAAATGCCTATGTAAACCGCATCAATGGCCAATAATCCCAATAAGCCATACCAGTTGAAGGCAGAAAGCAGCCTGAAGGGTAGAAAAACAATGAATCCGGTGGGAAGCAGGGTATACATAATCACCTTAACAGATTGCCTGTATATGCTATCAGGATATATAGAGAAGTTTATTAGAAACTCCGTCACAAGCCTTGATATCCCCGATGAATTACCAATGTAAAAGGTAAGCGTGTCAGCAACGGACATTATCGCTCCGGCCAGCAGTCCTCCGGCGGCTGTAAAGAGAATGAAGAGCAGCAGCTTGAGTGGAGCAAAGCCATACACCAGGAGAATGAGCACAAATCCATACACAAGATCTCCCCAGGCAGAAACAATCATCCTCGAGCAGTACACATTCACATAGACATTTTTAGGCTGCAGCAGATAGGTATCCAGCTCACCGTTCATTATAATCCTAGGCAGCTCCCTGACATTTCCGAAAAGGATATGAAGAAAGCCATACGTAGATGAGGATAAAGCCCATATTACCATAACATCCTTAAAGCCATATCCGCCAATAGATGAAACCTTCTGGAATATTACCCACCAGAAGAAGAGGAAGAATGCGTTGTTCAAGGCCATCCCAAGAGCTTGTAATATGAAGCTCACCCTGTATTCCATGGCGGAGAGCAGGTTGTACTTGAAATAAAGACATATTAGTCTCAGGTGCTGAAGAAAGCTCAGTGCGAGTCTTCGTCCCCCCTTATCCCCATCCTTCCTTGTGCCTGTTTTCTCCTTGGCCTGTATACCTGATTTTTTATCCCCCATTAACATTGAGTTTTCTCACTCCCCTCGAATAGATTAATGCCGATAAGGCTGCAAAAAGCACCGTATATAATATCTGTATCGGTACCATACTAAGAAATTCCTCCATAGAAAAGGAGGTCAGTAATCTTGCCGGCGCATATGCGATATACGAAAAAGGCAGGTAGAGAGCAATTTCTCTAATTATCTTTGGCAAGAATTCCAGCGGCAGAAACAGCCCCAGCATGAAGGACAGCTTTTGCACAATCCAGTAAAACGCCGAATTATCCTCCGTCCAAAAGGAGGTCATGCCAATGAAGGCATCCATAAAGAAATTGAGCAGGATCCCAAACATGGTCGAAATAACAACGGCCGGCAACGCACTAATATTAAGCCCCTCCAGCTTTCCGACATATAGGAATCCCAGTAGCAGCCCAACAGGCAGATTCGTCATCAGTCTGACCGCTATTTGTCCCATGCCCTCAGAAAACTGGTAAAGCACAAAGCTATATGGCTTATTCAGCTTATAGGCAATATTGCCGCTCTTAATTTCCTCATTCATGCTGCGAAAAACGTCACTCTTTGAAAGGATAACCATTTCTGCGGCGATATAATACCAAACAAGCCTGTTTACAGTATACCCCTCCATTGAACCATCGTTGAAGAAAATAGCCTCCCACAGCTGCATAAAAATAAATATAACCAAGGCGAAAAACAATGCTCCTGCAAGGAAGTCGGCGGTATAGATTAAGTTGCTGTTTATTCCTGTTTTCACCACAAGCAAATACTTGCGCAGCTTCCTCATGCCTATTCCCCCTCCCCGCCGCTATTCCCAGCCGTAGTTGAACCGGTACCCGTATCTGTATCTGTGTACCTATCTGTGTCCATATCTGTGCCTGCATATGAATCCGTGTGTGTGTTAGAATTTATACCTTCAAGTCCCTTATCCGTGTATATGTCGCCGATAATTTTTTCCATCGGTATATCCGAAATAGTCACATCCACAATGCTTCCCGCCTGCATAAGACGCAGCATGACCTCCTGAATTCCATCTCCCTCATCCACCTCCAGCTTCATTGAAAGCCCTTTTCTTTTTAAGATATTAAGTCCTTCAAGCATAGTGTGATTTGATATGGCAGCAAATTTAACATCTATGACCTTCTTTTTCAGGTATCCATACTTTAGAGCCTTTACGGAGCTGTCCATCACGATTTTGCCGTGGTTGATGATGACAGCCCTGCTGCATAAATGCTCCACGTCGCCGATGTCATGGCTGGTCAGAAATATTGTCGTCTTTTCCTCTTTATTGAGGCGTGTAATAAGCTCACGTATTTTCTGTTTCACCAGAACATCCAAACCAATTGTCGGCTCATCAAGAAAAATAATCTCCGGCTTATGTAGAATTGATGCTGCGAACTCACATCTCATACGCTGTCCCAGAGAAAGCTTCCTAACCGGTATATCCATGAGCTCACCTATTTCAAACAGCTCGACAATTTCATCTATCCTCTTGTCCAGAAGCTTGCTATCCATCTCATATATGGCGCCAAGCAGCCTAAAGCTATCCATGGGCGGGAGGTGAAACCACAGCTGTGACTTCTGCCCAAAAACACTACCAATCCTAAAGGAAAGGCTCTTACGCTGTTTTCCTGGATCAAGCCCTAATACTAACATGCTGCCGGATGTAGCATTTAAAATACCCGTAAGCATCTTTATGGTGGTAGATTTCCCTGCGCCATTCGGCCCCAGAAATGCAATCAGCTCGCCCCTCGGCACCTCAAGACTAATGCCATGAACCGCCTCAATCTCTCTGTATTCGGGCTTGACAAGGGATTTCACACTCTGTGTGAACCCTTCCTTCTTAATTTTAGTCCTAAAGACCTTTCTCAGATCCCTCGCTACAATAACAGTGTTATTACCAGCTTCACCATCTCTTAATGTGGTCATGCCTCCGCCTCCTTCCAAACATGCATTTTGAAGCATACCTTCAGCTTTTGTTAGCTCTATATATTCGCCATTATATATTTGCCCTTGTATATTCGCCCTCATATACAGAACCGATATATATGTCCGAATATATAAAAGCCCCGCGAAATCACCTAAAAAAGTGACTCCGCAGGGTTAAGCTCCTGCGTGTAGGGCAATCAGCCCCTATGCTGCTCAAGCTTGGTATCTCTAAGCATACTCGCCTTTTGAGCTATTTTGGCACAGATTCTCTTTTTTGTCAATAGTCTTTGAGACGGAGGTCTTAGGAGCATCTGATAAATCCAAAATTATGCTGTCAGATGCTCCACCAGGATTTTCAATCCCATTCCAATTAGTATAATGCCGCCCGCAAATTCTGCCTTTGACTTGAATTTAGCGCCAAAGACATTTCCGATCTTTACTCCTGCTGCCGAAAAAAGAAATGTGATGATGCCGATAGTTAAAACGGCAGGTAGAATGTCCACCTGCAGGAAAGCGAATGTTACGCCTACAGCCAAGGCATCAATGCTGGTGGCCAGGGACAAGATGAGCATGCTTTTCAAGCCAAAAGTATTTCCTACATTTTCACAATGCTCCTGTCTGGACTCTCTTATCATGTTGATGCCAATTACCGACAAAAGAGCAAAAGCAATCCAATGGTCAACCGTAACAATATATTCGCTAAATTGGGTCCCGAACAGGTGCCCAATCAGTGGCATAATCGCCTGAAATCCTCCGAAAAAGAGGCCTGTAATGAGAGCATGTTTTACTTTCAAGCTCTGCACCGACAAGCCCTTGCAAATAGCTACTGCGAAGGCATCCATCGAAAGGCCGACGGCTATAATTATCAATTCCGCTAATTCCACCCTATCCGTTCCTCCCTTAGGCTGTATGGGATGTCTAAGTTGCAATATTAGCACAAATTTCATCTTTCTTCAATACATATATTCAATGAGCGCTTGCGCGAATTGTACGCCAAACCGCGGGCGCTTCAGCGCCTTCCTTATGCGTTTTGTGTGTATCGCGCCGCGAGCATTTGAAAAAACGGCTATACTAAAAAACAGGCTCAAGGCCTGCTTTTTAGTATAGCAATATTCCTTTTCCTCCGACTACTATCGTGCCACCGCGCTAGCCCTTCTTACAAGATCGTTAAAATCGTCCATAAGATTATTCAACCCATTGCCCATCCTGTTGCCGGTTGTGTTGCCGGTTGTATTGCCGGTACGGTTCCTTGCTCCGTTGTTTGTTACGTTATTCATCCTGTTGCCAGTTGCATTGCCCCCGGTATTGCTCTGAGAGTTTACTCCAAGCATTCTCCGAATCTCAGTCAGAATATTTGAATCATTGCTGACGGCAACATTTCTTATTGTGCCGTCAATACTCTTGATTCTCTGGCTTATACTATTCCTAAGCTGCGACAAGGAAGCATTCCCATCCGTATTTACCCCACACAGTGCAGTATCTCCCATAACAATTACATCGGCTGAGTTCACACCAGGCATATTCATGATCTGCCTTTTTATATTGTCTGCTTTTTGCCGGTCTGCGGTTGACATCTGCGTGCCGGTACTATTGTTAATCATGTTCGGTGGCTCTGCTGATAAATTTGTTCCTGCATTTGTTCTGTCCCTTCCTCCGACCACACCGTTATTCAAGCCCATCCCTGCGCCGTCACCATATCCGGTATTGCCGCCAATCATTGTGTCATCCCTGTAGTTGCCTGCAGTGTTCATCCCGGTACCAAATCCCTGTGTCTGAGCATTAGCGTTACCATTAATGCCGTCCTGTCCGGGCGTTCCCGGCGTACCGGCTTGCGTGCAGCCAACAAGCACTGCTGCGAACAGACAAACACCGGCTAAGATACCTATAGCTCTCCTAATCGAATTTTGCATCTCAAAACACCTCCCGTATTATTCTGTCTACATAAATCCATAATTATTTGAGTAAAATTTTGTGAATCTCGAGGGCATAAAAAAACTGCAAGAACATTTTTCAATAGAACGAAAAATATTTTTGCAGTCCATATGCCTGTAGGGCATTTTGTAAAATTGCTCTTATTCCGTTTTTATCTATTTTTATCCTTCACATTGGGCTCGTTCATCGCTCATAGTAAGTGTATCCGCGCAATCCATCCTCATAGGCGCGCATAATCGCCGGTCTTTCTCCGGCGGTAATGAAGCCATCGTGAATCGCCTCTTCGGCCGTCTCGCGCATACGCACCAGCATCTCCTTCGGGTCAAACTCAAAGTAGGAAAGCACGTCAGCCACACTGTCGCCGTGGAGCTCCTTCACAAAATCAAATTGCCCATCCGGTGTAATTCTCACGCTGACTACGTTTGTGTCTCCGAACATATTGTGAAGATCACCCAGAGTCTCCTGATATGCACCAACCAGAAATACTCCCAGGAAGTAATCATCTCCATTTCTCATCTCGTGCAGCGGCAGTGTATTCTTCACATCATGCAAATCAATAAAACGATCGATTTTTCCGTCACAGTCGCAGGTAATATCCGCAATAACCGCATTTCGCTTTGGCAGCTCCAAAAGGCGATGAATGGGCATTATCGGAAACAACTGATCAATTGACCAGCTATCAGGTATGGATTGAAATACGGAAAAATTGCAGTAGTATATATCTGCTATCGCGCTTTCAATATCCTCCAAATCCGGCGGACTATTCTTGAGCTTCTTTTTTTCTTGTGCAATCTGACTAATTGTGTTCCAGAAGACCTTCTCCCCTATAGAACGATCGCGCAGGCTGATCTTGCCGTGCTTAAACATATCGCGCATCTCATCTCTGTAATACAGAGCATCATTATAGCACTCCTGTATGTTTTTCAAGGACAAACTCTTATTGACATCAAAAAGATTCTTCAGCTGCTCCGGCGCGTCCTCGTCAACCTTATCCGGTATATCATACTCCTCAAACTTTTCCACATTCAATACATTGAACAAAAGGACGGAATAATAGGCAACCGTCATTCGCCCGGATTCAGTCAAAATAACAGGGTGTGGAACGCCTGACGAGTCCAAAGTAGTCATCACAGCCTCGACAATGTCTGCACAGTACTCCTCAACTGTATAGTTTCGGCTATGAACATAATTGGTGCTTGAGCCATCATAATCCACAGCAAGTCCGCCGCCCAAATCCAGATAGCCCATTGGCGCTCCCTCTTTCACCAGCTCCGAATAAACTCGGGATGCCTCCAGGACCGCAGAACGGATATCTCTTATATTAGGTATCTGCGATCCCACATGATAATGAAGAAGCTTGAGAGAATCCAGCATATCCTTTCCCTTCAGGTAGTCCACCATATTAATCAGCTGTGATACGTTCAGCCCAAATATGCTTCGGTCACCGCCGGATTCGAGCCAGTGGCCTCCTGCCCTCGATGACAGCTTGACGCGTATGCCAATATTGGGTTTAACCCCTAAAGCCCTGGAGCGCTCAATTATTGTATCTACCTCATCCGGAATCTCTATGACAAAAAAGAGCTTGAAACCCATTTTGACAGCATATAAGCCCAGATCAATAAACTCCTCGTCCTTATATCCATTGCAAATAAGATAAGCTTCCTTATCCTTCATTACGGGAAGTGCTGCAATCAGCTCCGCTTTGCTGCCTACCTCCAGGCCATGATGGTAACGCTGACCAAATCTGGTCACTTCCTCAACTACCTGTTGCTGCTGATTCACTTTAATCGGATAAACTCCGCGATACACATTTTTGTAGCCCAATTCCTTCATTGCCTTTTTGAAAGAATCATTAATATAGGCAATCTGCGAATCCAGCAAATTTTCCAAGCGCAAAAGAACAGGCATATCAAGGCCCCGCTCCCGAACACCTGATACAATATCCATCAAACTGACTTCGCCGGATTTACTATTCTTATTCGGATTTACCATTACCTCTCCATTATCGGAAATGGAAAAATAGCCGGCACTCCAGTTTTTAACTCCGTACAATTCCTCTGATTTCTCTTTAGTCCATCTTCCCAAAAGCTCAGCCTTGTTCATTTTTTTTGCCTTTCTAATCTACATAATACTGTTTTGTAAGTTCAGAATTCAAAGAAATACTATAGCAGACAATAACATAATTATGCGTGCATTGTCAACATGGTGCAAGGCCCTCGTATAGCTCATTTTTGCGAGAGATTTATTAGGAAGCTTTTAAGCCATAATTTATCTAACTATCACCGGAAAAATCCGGTATATAACTGTGGTCAACTGTAATAACTGAACGATATGTAGGATTCAACTCCAAAATTCTTTCAGATATAAGAATGCTCAGCTCCTCATCACTCAATCTAAACTTGTAGGGCACTACAACATCAAAAATAAGGTTGGAATGAGTTATACCCCATACAACTCTAAAATCATGCATATGAATATCATCAGAAATCTCTTTAATTAGCTTTTCTACTGCCTCCTTCAGCTCATTAGTCTGTTCGTCATCCATAATGACGGGATCCAGATGAATTACCATATAAATCCCCATATCCTTCAAAAAGTCCCTTTCAATATTATCAATAAGGTCATGGCTCACCATAATGTCCTGCTTGGCTGACACTTCGCAATGTACTGATGCAAAACGCTTGGAAACTCCATAGTTATGAACCGTCAAATCATGCAAGCCGACTATCCCATCATAGCTTAGAACCTTTTTGTAGATACTGCGTACCAGCTCTTCCGAGGGTGCCAGGCCAAGCAGCGGACTTATCGTATCAGCAACCATTTTGATTCCGGAAATAATTATGAAAACTGCAACGGCGACACCCATATATCCATCAAGATTAAAGGCTGTCAGGGTTGAAATAATGGAAGCAAGCAATAATGAAGAGGTCGCCAGCATATCGTTCCGGCTGTCAATAGAAGTCGCGTATATTGTAGAAGAATTAATTACTCTACTGATTTTGCGATAAAATAGGGACTGCCAAAGCTTAATCAGGATAGAGACAATGAGTATAGATATTGCAAGCCATGAAAACACTACTTTATCTGGATGAATAATCTTTTCTACGGAGCTCTTAATGAACTGAATCCCGAAAATCAAGATAATAAATGAAATGATCAAGCTGGATACATACTCCATCCTCGCATGCCCGTAGGGATGCTTGGCGTCTGCAGGCTTCTCGGATACCTTGAAGCTTATCAGCGTTACAATGGAGGAAACCGAATCAAAGAGGTTGTTGACAGCATCCGCAACAATAGCAATGCTATTGGAAAGCGTACCCGCAATAATTTTTATGAGAAATAGAAGAAGGTTGGTCATAATCCCAACTATTCCTGAAAACTTACCGTAACGCCCGCGCACCAGCTCGTTCGAGGTATTTTGACTGTCCTTAACAAAAAGCCTGATTAACAAATTAGTCATGCCAACTCTCCTAAACATATTATCTACCAATTTCTGCACCATTCTACCCAATAGTATAATCCAAAATCCCGGGAGACTTAATAAAAAAATCCGCAGAACATATTACTGTCCCACGGATTTATCCGTCTAAATCCATTGCCATTCTCGGCCCGGCCTCATGTACCGTTTCCGGTCCATCGCCTGCTCAGTTTGTACTGTAGTCTCGTGCAGCGCAAATTGATTAGTTTAATTATATGATACGTGGATTTTCCTGTCAAGTGACTGCATTCTTGCAGTGTACAGCCTTAAAAAGGGAGTGAGCTTTGAAACTCACTCCCTTCTACTCACACTCCTTAAGTCTTGCCCCTTAGTCTTTTGCTGTTACACTTCTGCTATTTACAGTTCTGGTGCTGATACCATTTTTATCTTGGGCATAGAAGACTATAACCACTCTGTACTGACTGCCGACAATCCCATTAATTGTACCGTAAGCACCCGAATGCCAGGTATTATAATCGTAAAAGTCGTAAAAGGTTTTAAGAGTCGTCCATGTACCTGATACATATTTTTGTACCTTAATTGATTTTTCACCGATTACATCCATTATGCCGGTTCCGTAAATTCTACAGTCGAAATTAATAATGCCATCGGAATACGCTTGTATCGCAATAGCATAGGAGCTGATACGTGAACTTGCCCGGGTCTCATACGAGTCATCCTTTTGATCGGAAAACGCCGTTGCACTAGAAGTCGTTCCTAAGGAAGCAATGACTAAAACCATAATAACGCATACAATAAATAGTTTTTTCATTTTAACTCTCTCCTTCATATATGGAATCTAACATCCTAACGATTTCTTCCCTTGAGACATTCCCACTGATGCTGTAAAGGCACTGATCCCTGGTCCAAATTACCTGAATCTGCTCTTTGTTGCTCATGAAGTAGTGCTCCAGATCATCGATGAGCAGAACCTCGCCACCGTTCTCATCCAGTTCGTATGCGGAAGCTGCTTCATTGTCGCTATACATAGCAACAGTAAACACTAACCTCTTCTCATCACTAAGATATAGTGCCGTAATATCCTTGCACATAGGTGTCTGCGCTATATCGACCTTCGACAACTGGAAGCCGTCGGGTATCCACTTGGGTGTCAGCGCCTTTATGTTCAGAGCCTCCATAGCCGCATCAATAGAATCATAGTTATCAGCCTCACTCCTGATAGATGCGATTCCTTCATCAATCGACACATCCAGCTCCGATTCACCGGTTATTTCAATGCCCGGCCCAATTTTGAAAGTCTCCTTTCCCCAACTGACTATATACTCCCACAAATCAAAACCGGTTGCATTTACAATAGCAGTCCTGCCAACAACAAATGTGACAATCAGAGCAAGAAGGACTGTTGCAACCCTTTGCCTTTCATATCCGCTGCCAGGCCTTTCCGCTTTGCTCTTATCCTGCGACTGTGCTTCAGCCTCAGCTAAAACTTCCTTCTCAATCATCGGAATTACCTCGGCATTGAACTTCTCCAAGGATGCATTCACATCCAGGTCATCGAATACAGGCTCCCTTTCTTCCAGTACGTCAACAATGTGCATAACCAGTCCATCGTTCAAATTGTCATCATCACTTAGAGCAGATTCCTGCAGGAGTAGTGCTTGCAGCTTGTAAGAATCAAAATTCGTCAAATCATACTCGAACCTTTTACTTTTGCTGCCCGCATTCTCAGTCGGATTATTTTTTTCCGTATCCATATCTAATCAACAAACCCTTTCATAATATTAATGTCAGTAGGCATACAAAAAGTCACATTTTTTGAAATTTTTTTTTGTGCCCTCTTTTTATTTTTTCACGAGAACGCTTTAGCCGCATCTTACAAGCTGACTCGGATATCCCATACACTTTGGCTATTTGCGAGATTGGCTGGCGATGCTTATAAAAACGAATGATAATATCTGATTCAGACGTGGTGAGATAATCAGAAATATAGTAGTCTATATTATCCCCCCGAGACCGCGGAAATAATAGATCCTTCTCAATTTTGACCACATATTGCCTTTTTTTCTTATCCCGCAATTTCGCCCTTGATATGTTCCTAGTTGCTACATATAACCAACCTGTCGGATTATCATGCTGCTGCAATAATTCGACCTTTTTGTAAGCCTCAACAAAAGCATCCTGTACAATTTCTTCAGCCAAGCCTTTATCAGATGTCAGTCTGTACGCATATTTTATTAGGCCTCCATACCATTTCAAATAGAGCTCATTAAAGAATTTAGTATTGTCACTCACCATACATCTACCTCTTATGTTATTCTTTTCCCTAACCTCTTTTATATTTTACCATAATAAATATTAATTTACATTATATAACGCAAAATTTTTCAAATTTATATATTTTTTTATATAAAAGGTAAAAATAAAAGAAAAAGCGCCAAATCCTCTTCAGATTCAGCGCCTCATACCATCTCTGCTTTTGTTCTCCTATGTCTTTGCTCTAAACTCATTCCTGCATTTGGGGCAGGTTACTATAATTGTTCCCTTTCCCTTTGGAAGCCGCAATTCGGCCTTGCACTGAGGGCATTTCAAAAACCTTTTGGTCTTCGATTCGCTAAAACGTCTGCGCAGCTTATTAAAGCGCGCATACAGGGGACTAATAAGCATAGAAAATTTATAATTTTCCATGCTCCTCCTGTTAACATTTCTGGAGAGCATTCTAAAAATACATAATGCCAGCGGTATATAGCTTATGGCTGCCAACAATGGCACCCGCGCGATCTGCGCTATCAAGGTCAATACTATAGACAATATGAGAAGTGCCAGCGACAGCTGGTCAGCACCATATCTTCCAGCCATAAATCTTTTTAACCAATTCATAAAATCACCTCTGTTGTAATTATACTACTTGTCGCTAAACTTGTTTCTGTATTCTATTTTGTACCAGCTTCACCAGCTCAACAATCGGAATAATCAAGAACGCCAAGCCGAGGCTTATAAACATGTTTACCACAGAAAGAGGCGTCAGGTCAAACAATGTGTTGATTCCCGGTATATAAATAACACCCAGCGTCAATACAAGTGATAATAGCATGGCACCCAAAAGAGTCTTGTTATGCGTTTTCAGTGCGAAAATAGACTTTCTTCTTGAACGCATGTTGATGGAGTGGAAAATCTCACACAGGGATAATGTAAGAAAGGCCATTGTCATGCCGGTTATGTGCGACTGGCTGTCTCCGATGAAGTAGGAAAGCAATGTAAGAAGAGCCACAATAAAACCCTGATAAATAATGTTGAAGCCCATACCGTTAGAAAAAATGCCTTCCTTTGAGCCGCGAGGCGGTTTCTTCATAATATCAGGCTCTGCTTCCTCCATGCCGAGCGCTATCGCCGGGAAGCTATCGGTAACCAGGTTAATCCATAAAATATGAATAGGTGCAAAGAGCCTAAAATTCATTAATGTTGCAATAAATAGTGCAACAACCTCGCTAAGGTTGGCAGAAAGCAGGAACTGAATTGCTTTGATGATATTCTCATATATCCTGCGACCCTCCTCCACTGCATAGACAATAGAAGCGAAATTATCATCTGCCAACACCATATCAGATACATTTTTGGATACATCGGTGCCAGTGATGCCCATTCCTACGCCAATATCGGCGGATTTTAGAGCAGGTGCATCATTTACACCATCGCCTGTCATGGCTGTAATCTTCCCCAGCTTTCTCCAGGTATTTACGATGCGCACCTTGTGCTCTGGCTGGACACGTGCATAGACAGCATAATGGCGGATATTCTTCTCGAACTCCTCATCAGACAGCTGTGAAAGCTCCGTGCCCGTGATTGCCTGACTGTCATCAGTGATAATGCCCAGCTCTTTTGCTATAGCCAGGGCGGTATCCCGGTGGTCGCCCGTAATCATTATTGCCTTTATTCCAGCCTCGCCACATTCTTCGATAGCGGCCTTGACCTCAGGACGGACAGGATCAATCATGCCCGCAAGACCGATGAAGGTCATATCCTTCTCAAGGCTTTCCGGGGAAATAATCCCGGGAACTTCAGTCCATTCCCTCATAGCCGCGCCCAATACTCGCAGAGCCTTGTGTGCCATATTTTTATTCTCTGCAAGGATTTTATCGCGAATATCATCTGTCAATAGGACTATACCCTCATCCGTCAATACTCGCGTACACTTTTTCAGAAGCTCATCAGGCGCACCCTTTGTATACTGAACAAAAACATCGCCTTCCCTGTGGACGGTGGACATCATCTTCCTCATAGAGTCAAAGGGTGCCTCTGCCACACGCGGCATCTTTTCTTCCAGCTGTGTCTTCTTCATACCCAGATTATATGCATGGCTAACCAATGCGCTTTCAGTGGGCTCTCCAAGGATATTACCCTCATCGTCCGTCAATTCAGCATCATTACAAAGAGCCATAGCTGTGGCAAGCTTGCCGCTATCACCAAAGGTATCCACTACAGTCATCCTGTTCTGGGTCAAGGTTCCTGTCTTATCAGAGCAAATCACCTGAGTACATCCAAGGGTTTCAACAGCAGTCAGCTTTCTGATAATGGCATTGCGCTTTGACATTTTGGTGACACCTATGGAAAGCACAACCGTAACTACGGCCACAAGGCCTTCCGGTATTGCTGCCACGGCAATGCTTACAGCCAGCAGGAACATTTCAAGAACGCTGTCCCCGCTAAAGCCTCCGCCTTGCATTACCCCAAAGATAAATATGAAAACGCTTATGCCTAGCACACCAATACTCAGTATCTTACTCAACCCTGCCAAGGCCTTCTGTAGGGGCGTCTTCTCATCAACCGCATTAGAAATGTAGTTGGCAATTGCGCCCATCTCCGTCGCCATTCCCGTACGAACGACAACGCCTTCCCCGCGGCCATAAACAACGTTGGTACCCATATATGCCATGTTATGTCGATCGCCCAATGGTACATCCTGCTGCGCTGCCTCTACAGCATTACTATTCTTCTCAGAGGGCACTGATTCTCCCGTCAGGGATGCCTCCTCAATCTTCAGGCTCGATGCTGCAATCAGCCTCATGTCAGCCGGCACGGCATCTCCGGCTTCCAGCAGAACAATGTCTCCGGGCACGATGTCCTCTGATTTTATCTGGACTGCATGGCCGCCACGGCGAACCTTCGAATAGGGAGAAGACATTTTTTGGAGAGCTTCGATGGCTTTTTCGGCTTTTCCTTCCTGAACAACGCCAAGAATTGAATTGAGCACCACAACAATAAGAATTATTACGGCATCTGCAAATTCTTTAACAACTCCTGAAATAAGCGCCGCCACTAACAGAATAATAATCATTGGGTCTTTGAGCTGTTCAAGAAATCTTTGAAAGACTGTCTTCTTCTTTCCCTCATCCAGTTTGTTTTTCCCGTGCTTTTGCATCAGTGCATCCACCATCGCGGGATCAATTCCGTTTACTGTTGTTTCCTGAGCCTTAAGAACTGCATCGATTTGTTCATAATAATACTTCATATAGCTTTTCCTTTCGATATCAAACTCAGCCTTTCAGCTGTTAGCAATAGCACTAATATAATATTTTCCCTTAATTATACTGTTTAAATCGTGAAATGCCAATTGTAAAAAAAGAAGGAAACAAAAGTCTCCCCCTTGTTCCCTCCTATATCTACTCCTTATGCTCACGCTGTCTCCACCGAATTATCCTTTTGCAGATTAAGCTTTTCAACAGCCCACTCCCGCATTTTGTACTTCATTATCTTGCCTGCCGCATTCATGGGGAACTCTTCCACATAGGCAATGTAGCGAGGCGTTTTATGTCTTGCCATGTGCGAGCGGATATACTCCTTCAGCTCGTCCTCCGTCAGCTCTTCCCCTGCCTTCAGTATTACGCATGCCATTATCTCTTCCCCGTACTGCTTGTCGGGCACGCCGATCACCTGAACATCCTTGACCTTGGGATGGGTATATATGAAATCTTCAATTTCCTTTGGATAAATATTTTCTCCCCCGCGGATAATCATGTCCCTGATGCGTCCTGTAATCTTGAAATACCCGTTCTCATCACACCTTGCTAGGTCACCTGTATGCAGCCAGCCATTTTCATCAATAGCCGCCGCAGTAGCCTCAGGCATTTTATAGTAGCCCTTCATAATGTTATAGCCTCTGGCTACAAACTCTCCATCAGTATTCGGAGGCAGCTCCTCATTTGTCTGCGGATCAAAAATCTTACATTCAACACCCGGGAGTGAACGGCCAACAGTGTTGACACGAAGCTCTATTGAGTCATCCACACGGCTTTGTGTACATCCCGGCGAGGATTCTGTCTGACCGAACACAATTGTAATCTCTGTCATATTCATCTTGTCAACAACATCCTGCATGACCTTGACAGGGCAAGGACTACCCGCCATAATACCGGTCCTCATATGGGAGAAATCGGTCTTGGCAAAATCCTCGTGCTCCTGCATGGCAATAAACATGGTAGGTACACCATTGCATGCAGTTATTTTTTCCCTGCTTATTGCATCCAGAGACTGCTTGGGCGAGAAATAAGGTATGGGGCACATTGTAGCTCCATGGGTCATACAGGCGGTCATGGAAAGCACCATCCCAAAGCAATGGAACATGGGCACCTGTATAAGCATTTTATCTGCTGTAGAAAGATCCATGCAGTCACCGATATTCTTGCCGTTGTTTACTACATTGTAATGAGTCAGCATAACACCCTTAGGGAAGCCCGTGGTTCCTGAGGTATACTGCATATTACACACATCATATCTGTTTAAGGAAAGCGCACGGCGATAGACCTCCTCAATGGGGGTCCTGTCAGCCATCGCAAAGGCATCATCCCAGGTCAGGCAGCCCTTCTGCCTGGAGTCAACAGTAATAATATTTCTCAGGAAGGGAAGTCTCTTGATGTGCAGCGGCTTGCCTGCTTCAGCGGTCTCAAGCTCAGGGCAAAGCTCCTTTATGACGCTGACATAGTCTGAATCCTTATATCCATCAATCATTACCAGCGTATGTGTGTCTGACTGGCGCAGCAGGTATTCAGCCTCATAAATCTTATATGCCGTGTTGACTGTGACAAGAACAGCGCCGATCTTTGTGGTTGCCCAGAATGTAATAAACCATTGTGGTACATTTGTCGCCCAGATGGCAACATGATCCCCAGGCTTAACCCCCAGTGAAATCAGACACCGGGCAAAGGTATCCACGTCGTCCCGGAACTGAGAATAGGTCCTTGTGTAGTCCTGGGTCGTATAGCGAAAAGCATACTGATCGGGAAATTCGTCAACGATGCGATCAAGCACCTGGGGAAATGTCAAATCAATCAGTGTATCCTTCTCCCAAACATATTGCCCCGTCTTTGCGTTGTTGTAGAACAAATGGCCTTTTTGTACGTCCTTCTCAAGATATCGGCTCATATAGTTTGCAAAGTGCGGGAAAACAATACCCGCATCGCCAAGGTCTCTAGCCCAGCGTTTAACCCACTCAAGAGAAACATAGCCATCATAATTAATCGAACGCAATGCCAGCATGAAATCATCAATGGGAAGATCTCCTTCTCCCATCATTCGGTAAGAAGCCTTACCCTCTTCGATAACAGAATCCTTAACATGCACATGCTTGATGTACACGCCGAGATTTTGTACCGTAGTTCCGGCTGACTCTCCTTGGTAACGGTAGGGATGATGCATATCCCAAAGGGCACCAACAGCATCGCTTGCTGCTTCATTTAGCAAATTGCACAGGCGCTTGGTATCGGCATAGACTCCGTTTGTTTCCACCAACAAGATTACACCCTTTTCCTCTGCTATAGGAATAAGGCGCCTAAGTGCCGCAAGTACAACCTCATCATCTACCTCGCCATCTGCGCATGGTTCAAGGTCGCCAAGTATTCTTATATATGGGGTTTTGAGCTTAACAGCCAGATCGATGTACTGAACAATCTCATTGTGGTTTTCATCAGCCTTATCGGCAAACTTCAAGCAGCAGCCGGAAGACAGGCATGGTATTTCCAGACTTAACTCTTCCAGCTTCTTAACCGTCTTGGGAAGCTGCTCCTGCGTAAAGGGCTGTGCAGCAACAGCAAAAATATCCTTGCCAAGTCCACGGATTTCGATTCCATCAAAACCAATATCTTTTGCCATGGAATAGATATCCGGCCAGTCAAAATCGGGGCATCCCAACGTAGAAAACGCTATTTTCATCTTAATCTCCTCCTGGATGATAGTCTATTAATATTTAAAATATTTATAAATACAAATAAAAAAGCCCTCATCAATGACAAATCAGCCAGAGACGAAAGCTTCAGCTTCCGTGGTACCACTCCACTTGGTATAAATATACCCTCTTTACGGCATCTACATCATCTGCACAATCACACTGTTTCAAAGGAAGTACTCCAATAGGACTCCCTATATCTGCAAATAACTTAAATACCTTCCCAGGTAACGGCGGGAACCCGTCCATACCTACTCACCGATGCTGCTATTCGAAGCAAGACACTCAATGGTCTATTCAATGAGCGCCTGCGCGAATTGTACTCCAAACCGCGGGCGCTTTAGCGCCTTCCCCGCCTATAGAGGCGAAGGTCTTAAGAGCATTTGATAAACCTCATCGATTTTCAGCTGACTGCTCAAGGGGGAGTTCACTATCTGCCCGGCGCACTGTTTTTCACCAACCAACAGCTCTCTAAATTGCTGTACAACAGCGTGTTTTCCCAATCATCGCATTTGGTTATTTTTATCATATGCTACCAGATTGCCCGATGCTTGTCAAGCAAGCATTTACCTCAGGCTTTTGCGATGTAACCTTAATATAGATTAGCTAGACATTATATAGTGACAAACTTTGCATGTAATCTTTCAAGTGAGGGCACTATATACAGAAGCTTACAATTAGTAGGACAATAATCTGTTAAATGTGTGGTGGTGGGACAGCTTGAAACGGAAGCAGGTTTTTATAATAGGCATTGCAATTATAATTGTTGCTGTGCTTTCGCTTCTCGTCACTACCAGCCTGTCAGAGGGCGAAGCACACATTTATCCCGATTACTCCATGATAGATATTCGCAGTATTTTGCTGAAGACACAGCTTGCAAAGGAAGATTACAAAACACTTTTCCTCCAGACAGGGCTTGGCGAAGTCGCAATTGAAGAAATTCGAAGGAAGCATCCAAATGCTATAGAGCATATCCTAAGCTTTCAAGCAAACTTTTTCCGAGAAATTGACTTCGTTTGCGAAAAAACAAGTCTTATTTCCATGGAGGAGTCTCTGGTTGATGAGAACAACAATGAAACAGCCGGAACACAATTGGCTCCTCTTCACAATGGAGATATTTTGATCACGAAAGCCTCCCATATATATGGATGGCGTAACGGCCACTCGGCGATTGTTGTCGATGCCGCCAATGGTAAAACCCTTGAGTCTGTGCTCTT
>JAAYBT010000200.1 GCA_012730015.1 Clostridiaceae bacterium | reverse complement strand
TTCCAAAACCAGCCACCATGGGCTCAGATGCCTCTGCTTTATGTATGGGGGCATAGCTTTGAGTTTGAGCGAAACAATAACTGGGAGCTAATTGAGGAGTTCTGCAAGACTGTTGCAGGAGATGAAGACGTCTGGTATGCGACGAATATTGAGATTTTTGACTATATTAAGGCGATAAGGGGTCTAAACTTTAGTGTAGATAGGAAAATTGTCTATAACAGCGCAGCTATTCCAGTCTGGATTGGCGTGGATGGGGTTGCGGTTAAAATCAACCCGGGTCTTTGTGTTCACCTATAGAAGACTTGGCTAGAGCAATAAATACATATTAATCAGCAATTATAGCAAAGAATATTGCATTTATCTGCGGTATAATTATTCCTGTGCTCATAAATTATGGGTGAGCGCAGGATTATTTTTTCAATAAAAGCCTGCGGAGGACTGTGTCGTGATAGATAACAGATGGCAGAGGGGATGGAATAGTAAATGGGTGACTACTTTTTAAGCCTGGATATAGGGACTTCAAGCGTACGAGCCGCTCTGTTCAATCAGGATGGCCTGCAAAAGAATATCTGCGACATGGAATATGGGCTTACGAGCACAGCAGATGGTCGTGCCGAGATGGATGCTGATCTTGTTTTCGAAAGTGCTCTAAAGGTCATCAGGGCATGCGTGGATCAGTCGGGAATTGGAAGGAGCGGGGCTGTCGGAAGCAGTGAGTGTAACAGCGGCTGTAACGGTGGAGGCAGCAAGCAGGGTAAAGGATGCAGTCTAGGCCGCAATAGCCTGGCAGGCATCGGAATCAGCTGTCACATGCATAGCCTGATGCTGGTTGACCATGGAGGCAAGCCGCTTACTCCTTTGATGACCTGGGCTGATAACAGGGCTTCCGAGCAGGCGGAATACATAAGCAGTCATTATGATGTGGGCGATCTTTATAACAGAACCGGGTGCAGAGTACAGCATCCCCTGTATCCTGTCAGCAAGATTTTGTGGTACAAGAAAACGGAGCCGGATCTATTCAATAAAGCAGCAAAATTCATCACTATAAAGGAATACCTTATCTTCAAGCTCTACGGGGTCTTTGTGGTGGACTATACACTAGCCTCCTGCCAGGGCTGCTACAACATTCACACACAAAAATGGGATGACATGATACTCCACGACATTCTAGGTGTTTCGAAGGACCGCTTTAGCGATGTTGTGGAATGCACACATACATTCCGGAACTTTAAAAAGGAATATGAGGAGCTACTGGGGATTTCCCGCGATACTCCGTTGGTCATCGGCTCAGGCGACGGGATTATGGCTAATCTGGGCTGTGGCGTGCGCGATGACACCTCCTTTTCATCAACTATCGGAACCAGCGGGGCAATTCGAACCTCGGTTAGCAGCCCCCTCCTTGATGGAGCACAGCGCACATGGTGCTATTCTTTTACCAGAGACACGTGGGTTGCAGGCGGAGCGATTAATAATGGTGGCATTATATTAAGGTGGCTGAGGGAAGAGTTCAGAAAGCAATTCGAATTTGACGCAAAGCAGAAGGATATGAGTATATATGGGATTTTTGACAGCTTTGCATCTGAGATTAATCCAGGCAGCGATGGCTTGATTTTCCTGCCTTATATAACCGGTGAAAGAAGTCCTGACTGGAATGCGGATGTGAGAGGCTTGATGTACGGCCTGAGCCATTTCCACAATAAGAAGCATATAGTCCGTGCGGCAATGGAAGGGGTTATGTTCCGGCTTTATTCTGTATTTGAAGTAATGACGGAGCTGAAGGATCGGGCTGTTCGAATTATGGCTAATGGTGGATATACCAATTCAGCACCCTGGCTGCAGATGCAGGCGGATATTTTTGGCAAGGAAATACTGGTACCCGAGGTTCAGGAGGCTTCGGCGCTGGGTGCAGCATTTTTGACAATGATTACGCTCGGTGCAGCCACACCAGACACGATCCTTAAGGGAATGCAGCCTAAAAGTATAGTCAAGCCGATTGCCGGCAATCATGAAATCTATTTGAAGGCCTATGAGCTTTCAAAGCAGATATACAACAGTGTATACCCCAGAGAGTGAATGCAAGAATAGGATTAGTGAGATAAATAGGATAAGGAGAATGATAACATGAGCAAACAGGATATTGGTATGATTGGACTTGCGGTCATGGGAAAGAATCTGGCTCTAAATATAGAGAGCAGGGGGTATTCCGTTTCTGTTTACAACCGCTCAAGAGAGAAAACAGATGAAATGGTCGCGGAAGCGGCCGGGAAAAAGATATTTGGCACCTATTCCCTGGAGGAGTTTGTCAATTCGCTGGAGAAGCCAAGGAAAATGATTATCATGGTCAAGGCCGGCAAGCCGGTAGACGATATGATAGAGCAGCTGAAGAAGTATGCTTCGAAGGGTGACATTATCATTGATGCCGGCAATTCCTTCTACGAGGATACGATTAGAAGAAGCAAGCAGCTGGAAACGGAGGGCTATCGCTTTATTGGAACAGGAGTATCAGGCGGCGAGGAGGGTGCATTGCTTGGACCTGCCATTATGCCGGGCGGAGAGAAGGATGTATATGAAATGGTCGAGCCAATACTCACGGCCATTTCGGCAAAGGTTGGCGGAGAGCCCTGCTGCACATATATTGGCAGGGATGGTGCGGGACATTATGTGAAAATGGTGCATAACGGCATAGAATACGGTGATATGCAGCTAATCTGTGAGGCTTATTCACTTCTGAAAAATGTACTCGGCATGACTGCCGCGCAGCTTCATGAGGTGTTCGCGCAATGGAATAAGGGAGAGCTGGACAGCTATTTGATTGAAATAACCGCCGATATATTGGCCAAGGTGGATCCCGAGACGGGTAGCCCCATGGTAGATGTGATTCTTGACAAGGCGGGTCAAAAGGGAACCGGCAAATGGACAAGCAAGAGTGCCTTGGATCTTGGTGTGGCAACACCCGTTATCACGGAGGCAGTCTTTGCCCGCTGCCTGTCAGCTATAAAGGATGAGAGGGTTGATGCCTCAAAGGTGCTCAGGGGGCCGGCTGACGTTAGCTTTGATGGAGACAGAGAGGAATTTATAGAATCGGTACGCCGTGCCCTTTATGCAAGTAAAATATGCTCCTATGCCCAAGGCTTTGCGCTTATGAAGGCGGCCGCGGAGGAGTTTGGCTGGGATTTGGACTATGGACGCATTGCGATGATATTCAGAGGCGGCTGTATTATCAGGGCACAATTCCTGCACAAAATAAAGGAAGCCTATGATAGAGATTCGCAGCTACCCAACCTGCTACTTGATCCTTATTTCAAGGACATTATTGACAAGTATCAGAAGGATTGGAGAAGGGCTGTGTCTGCGGCGGTTACGCTGGGTATCCCCGTACAGGCCATCTCTGCGGCTCTTGCTTACTTCGACAGCTACAGGAGCGAGAATTTGCCGGCCAATCTCCTTCAGGCACAAAGAGATTATTTCGGGGCACATATGTATGAGCGCACAGACAGGCCAAGGGGAGAATACTTCCATACCAACTGGACAGAGCGCGGCGGTACTACTGCTTCTTCGGCATACACTGTTTGATGAGCACATACAATTAGCTGATTGAGCTGACTGAGACGGCATATGCAAGGATTATGGGAGCGGTTATGGGCATTAGGATATGTAAGGAAGAGGAAAAGTTATATGAAGGATATTGTTTTGAGAGCAGATAGAGAGCAGGGAATTTCTGATGGCGATTTACGCAGGGCTTTGGCGGAAACTATATCGGTTTGGCTGCCTGACATATCATTACTCAAATCCAGCAGCGAGAGTGATTCCGCGGCTGATGTGAACATGAAGCAGTATAGGATTCTTCTTATTCCGCCGGACTTTACGCGAATGCATTCCGGGGCGGGCAAGATTACGGCTATGTATTATGAAATGCTGAAGGATAGTTGCCGGGTTGATGTAATGCCCGCTCTTGGAACCCATGTACCTATGACGCCTGATGAAATTGATGAGTTCTTTCTTGGAGTCGTTCCCCAGGATGCTATCCTTATTCATAACTGGAGGAATGATGTGGTGAAAATCGGGCAGGTGCCGGGAGACTATGTTAAGGAAATCTCGGAAGGCCTTATATCTAGCCCCATTGATGTGGAAGTGAACAGGCGAATTGTGGATAAGTCCTATGACCTCATTATTTCCATTGGGCAGGTTGTGCCCCATGAGGTAGTTGGGATGGCCAATTACAGTAAAAACATTTTTGTCGGTTGCGGCGGCAGCAGCATGATTGATCAATCCCATATGCTAGGGGCCTTCTACGGCCTTGAGAGGATTATGGGACGTGATCATTCGCCTGTGCGCAGGGTATTTGACTATGCCCAGGAGCATTTTATTAAGGATGTGCCGCTCAAATATGTACTTACGGTTACGACGCAATTCGAGGGCGAAACAGCTATTCACGGGCTATTTGCCGGGAAGGATAGGAGACTGTTTGAGGAAGCGGTGAGCCTAAGCAAGGAGAAGAACATAATTTTTATGGAAAAGCCTTTTAAGAAGGTTGTCGTTTATCTGGATCCCAAGGAATTCAAAAGCACATGGCTGGGCAATAAGGCGGTTTACAGAACCAGGATGGCCATCGCCGATGGCGGTGAACTGCTTGTCATTGCTCCCGGTATTAGCCGGTTTGGCGAGGATGATAGAAACGATACCTTGATTAGGAAATATGGCTATGTGGGCAGAAAAAAAGTCCTTGAATTGTGCAAGCATAACGAGGATTTGATGAACAACCTTTCGGCTGCGGCACATCTGATTCATGGTTCCTCTGACGACAGATTCTCCATTACCTATGCACCGGGAAAGCTGACACGTCAGGAGACGGAGGGAGTAAACTTCAAATATGCGCCGCTGCAGGAAACCGTGGACAGATATGACCCGGCGAAGCTGAAGGACGGGTTTAACACACTGGAGGACGGTGAGGAGATATTCTATATCAGCAATCCCGCACTGGGTCTGTGGGCTTGCGAGAATAGATAAAAACATATACAATAAGCGGAGGAAATAGATGTAGCCGGTGAACCCAGCGATTCGGAGAGTAGTGAAATGGTTGAACGGCGATGTTTATGCAGCACATGGGAGAAATGGTGATGACAAAGGACAAGTACGACTTCAATGACCTTCTGGAAGTTATGAAACGGCTTCGCTGTGAGAATGGGTGTCCCTGGGATAAAAAGCAGACTCATGAGAGCTTGCGCATATATTTGATTGAGGAGACCTATGAGGTGCTCGAAGCACTGGATGCGGGCGATACCGATAAGTTTTGCAATGAATTGGGCGACCTGCTGCTGCAGATTGTATTTCATGCGCAGATTGCAGATGAAAACGGTAAATTTGATATAAATGACGTCACCTCAGAAATATGCAGTAAGCTAATTTCGAGGCACCCGCACATTTTTGGGGATGCTAGTGCGGATACAGCCGACCAGGTAGTTGAGAACTGGGAGGCCATCAAGAAGAAGGAGAAGAAGCTTGACAGCCAGACGGGTGTGCTCAAGGATGTACCTAACAATCTTCCCGCCCTCATGAGAAGCTATAAGGTGCAGCAGAAGGCGGCTCAGGTGGGATTTGACTGGGACAATACCGATGATGTGTTCAGGAAGATTGATGAAGAGGTTGAGGAGTTACGCGAGGTATACAAGAGCCAAGATATCGAAAGGATAAGCGATGAGCTTGGAGATGCGATATTCGCGATTGTTAACCTGTCCAGATTTCTAAAGATTCAGCCAGAACTGGCACTCACCGGGACTACCGAAAAGTTTATCAGGAGGTTTGAATACATTGAGCAGCAGAGCATGAAGGCTGGCAGGAAGCTTGAGGATATGAGCCTTGCCGAGATGGACGAGCTCTGGAATGAGGCGAAGGTGGAGCTGCCAAGGAAGTAACTGTGAAGTAGTAACTGAGAAGTAGTAACTGAGAAGCACATATACTATTTCCGAGGAAATGAGGTATTTATTTTATGAGAATCGATAAGTATTTGAAGGTGTCAAGGCTCATCAAGAGGCGGACCTTGGCCAACGAAGCCTGTGAAACCGGACACGTGACCATTAATGGAAAGGCTGCCAAGCCGGGCACCGAGGTCAAGGTGGGAGATGTTGTAGAGATTAGGTTTGGCAGCAATTTGACAAAGGTTGAGGTCACTTCAATAGCAGAGCATGTCACAAAGGAAGGCTCAAAAGAAATGTATGCGATATTGTGAAGAGAAGGGCCTTGTATGTATCCTAGCAAGAAACAGTCCCCGGACAAATGGTATATCAAGTGTACCGTCCGGGGATTTTTTACTTTATTTAAGGAGATATTACTGTAACATTTCTCTTAGCGAAATCAGTAAATGGTGCTGGCTGAAGCAAAAAAGCAACAGGTGGGTATTTAGTGTTGGTTATATGCATGTTCTACATGGTACATGCATATAAATCAGATAGAGCTAGCTGCG
>JAAYBT010000199.1 GCA_012730015.1 Clostridiaceae bacterium | reverse complement strand
TTAAACATCTGGCCTTGTCCGTCAATGAGTTCCTATGGATATGTAAATCCCTCCAGGTAGATATACTAATAGGAAAGAAGGTATCTGAATTTAAGAATTTGCATGAGTCTGTCCAGTCCATTGCCCTATGCAGAAATAGGCTGTTTTATCAAAAAAGAAGATCCATTATTCTGTACGATGATATAAAAAATGATAAGTTTGCTAATCTTTATGATGACGAAGGCGCCGTTATTAAGATTATTACTGCTTTCAGGAAAAATGAAACTGATAAGTTTATTGCGTTAGTAGAACAGTTGATAGAAAGCCTGGTAGACATTCAGGTGGTCCCGGAGGTGGCGCTGCTTCATTTCGACAGCATTATGGCATCTGTTATGCAAATTTTATCTGAAAGAAATGAAGATATCAGTCATGTTCTTGAGTATTACGCAGTTTATAAGAAGGTTCAGAATAAGACCAATATATTCGAGCTAGGCAGGCTCTTGGTCGAATTTTGCAATTACTGCATTGACTTTTCCTTTACAAGCCTTCGAAATGACAGTGTTGATATAGTCACAAAGACAGAACGATATGTAAATGAAAATTACTCGGAACAACTAAGGATTGCCGATATCGCTGAGCATTTTTTTGTAAATCCTGCTTATCTTGGACAGCAGTATGCAAAAAAAAGAGGATGTTCATTGAACCATTATATTAATATGGTTCGAATTGATAAGGCAAAAGAGCTTCTGGCAAATACGAATCACAAAATTTATGAAATTGCACATGAAGTCGGTTATGATGACTCTAACTATTTTTCCTCGAAATTTGTCGAATATGCAGGACAAACACCCTCAGAATTTCGAACTATGAGACAAGATAGTTATAAAGCCCTCCCACGATTGTATTGATAGACCTATAAAAATTTAAGAATTATCTATATTTTTTATAGGGCTTGAATTTTGCCAGACTAATATAATCTGGATATAGGTACGTTTATATAATTAAAGGGGGTAAAAAAATGAAATTGTCAAAAGTATTGGTTCTGGTATTGGCGCTTGCCTTGTCGTTTTCATTCGTTGTGACCGGCTGTGGACAGAAAGCTGCAGACGAACCGGAACCTGAAAAGACAGCGAGCAAGCCTGTTGAAAAGGCCGCTGAGGCTGAAGAAGCTCCAAAATTGGAACCTATCACATTTACCATGTTTTCAGGTGATCAGTATCAGGCTCCTTCCGAGGACAACCCAGTAGTTCAAAAGGTGAGAGAACTCACAGGCGTTACGATAGAGTTTGAATTTCTCGTAGGCGATTTGGCTCAGAAAATGGGTGTAATAATTGCTTCTGGTGATTATCCGGATTTGATGAACCCTAGCCAATCACGTGCGACTGCAATGGAGGCCAACGTATTTATACCTTTGGATGAATACATTGGAACAGGGAAGTATGCGAACATTGACAGCCATTACTCTCCCTACATAAACAAATTAAAGGCAGCCAGCGGCCAAGATAAGATATTTTTACTTGACAGCTTTGGACGTTACTATGGAAACTGGATTCCGCCATATCAGAATGGATCAGGTTTCTTTATGCAAAAGGATGTTCTTGCGGATGCAGGCTATCCAAACCCAAAAACTCTTGACGAATATTTTTCACTTATTGAAAACTATGTTAAAAAGTACCCGACAATTGACGGACAGCCGACTCTTGGGTTTGAAGTCCTCTCATACGACTGGCGTTCCTTCTGCCTGAAGAATCCCGCGCAGCATCTGGTCGGGCGCCCCAATGACGGTGATGTCATTGTTGATCCTGATACTTATGTTGCCAGTCTTTATCAGGATACCGACTTTGCAAAGGCTTATTATAAGAAGCTGAATGAAATGTTCCATAAAGGTGTAATTTCAGCTGAGACCTTTACGCAGAACTATGACCAGTATCTTGCTAAAATTGCAACAGGTCGTGTTGTTGCTATGTTTGACCAGTATTGGAACTTCCAGGCCGGCGAGCTGCCACTGAGGACTGAGGAGAGATGGGAAAGAACATATGTGCCTCTTGATATCACTTACGAAGGCTACAGGGGACAGTATCTTGATCCTCCTACATTCACAGGCGGCAACGGAATGGGCATAACCACCGCTTGTAAGGATCCGGAAAGGGCACTCCAGTATATCGATATGATTTTGACAGAAGATATGCAGAAGCTTCTGCAGTGGGGCATTGAGGGAGTCAATTACCATGTGGGTGATGATGGAATGTACTATAGAACGGATGAACAACGTGCACAGTCCAGAGATCAAGCATGGATTTATGACAATATGGCTGATCAGCTCTGGAACCAGTTCCCCAAGTTCCAGGGAATTCACGCAGATGGCAACTGGTGTCATCCTAATGAACAACCCGGAGAAGTTCTTGCCGAGCAATCAAAATATGATCAGGATTTCTTAGGGCAATACGGCTTTAAGCTTCCTACAGAGTTCCTGAGCCCTCCGCCGTTTAGCGAATCCCCAGCATACTATCCGGTATGGGGCTATACGGTTGAAGATGGCACCGATGCTAAGAACGCAATCAACAAGATTACTGAGCTTGAGAACACCTATCTGCCGCGTATTATTACTGAAGATGCTGATAAGTTTGATGCAGCATGGGATGCATATGTAGAACTACTGCACGGTTCAGGCTATGAAGCTTATCTTGATTTTGTTAATGCTGAGATTTCAAAGAGAATGGGTAATTAATCATTCAAATGATTATCCGGTGGATAATCAAATAAGCAAGTAGGGCAATTGGCAGTTATGTGGGTACATGGGCTTTAAAGAGCCTATGTATCCACAATAACTAAGGTTACCAAATAATGTATATGGAGGCAGAGATATGCCTGAATCGAATACTAAAATCAGCAGAGCTGTCAATTACACGCCAAAGAGCAAATTCTGGAAAACAATAGTGGGTCAAAGAGCGCTGATTTTAATGTCCTTACCAATTTTCGCATATATCTATATTATCAATTACAGGCCACTAAAAGGGCTGGTCATGGCATTTCAGGATTACAGGCCGGGAAAAGCAGAACAGAAATGGGTCGGATTTAAGCAGTTTGAGATTCTATTTTCTGATGAAGCTTTTTTGAGGGTTATCCGCAATACGCTTTGTATGAGCTTGATTAACCTTATTGCTGGTTTCTTCTTTGCTATACTTTTGGCAATTTTGATAAATGAAATAAAGCACATTGTTTTTAAAAAAGTGGTGCAATCGATATCTTATTTACCTCATTTCTTATCGTGGATTATAGTAACCGGGTTGATCTCCACCTTCCTATCATCAGATGGCGGATTAATTAACGATTTCCTTATTAAACTCGGACTGATAACGGATCCGGTGCATTGGCTGGCACAGCCTAAAATGTTTTGGGGTATCGTAGGGGCAGCGCACGTATGGAAAGAGATGGGATGGGATTCCATCATATATCTTGCTGCCATAACCGGGATTTCTCCCGAGCTTTATGAGGCTGCTGTTATTGATGGGGCCAACCGTTTTCAAAGAATCAGGTACATTACATTGCCCGGAATTAAGTCGACATTTATCGTATTGTTGATACTAAGGCTTGGGTGGATACTCAATGCAGGCTTTGAAGTTCAATTTTTACTGGGTAACGGTATTGTTAGTGATGTATCACAGACGATTGACATATTTGTTCTTAAAAATGGTATTTCGTTAGGAAATTATTCGCTTGCTACTGCAGCAGGCATGTTCAAATCTGTTGTCAGCTTGATTATGATTACTATAGCTAACTATGTATCAAAAAGGATAGGGGAAGAAAGACTGGTATAGGGGGAATAGCTCATGGCTAAATCGCATTATTTGAAGAGATCTATTCAGGATAGATTATTTGATATATTTAATTGCTCTTTCATGATAATTTTGATGTTCGTAATGGTCTTCCCATTCTGGAATACCATCGTCGTATCTTTGAACGAGGCAATAGATGGCATAAAGGGAAATTTATACTTTTGGCCGAGAGTATTTACATTTAACAACTACACCAATTTGTTTAGAACCAATACCTTGGTCGATGCATTTTATGTATCGGTTTCAAAAACAATAATAGTTACATTGCTGAATGTTTTCTTTTCCGCATTGGCTGCTTATATACTTAGCCGAAGGGATTTTGTCCTGAAAAAGATTCTGACAATAGCCTTGGTTGTCACCTTGTATTTGGATGTGGGATTAATTCCGCAGTATTTCAATTTTAGAGATCTGGGGCTAATTAACAACTACATGGTCTATATTGTGCCCGGTTTGCTGGGAGCTCTTAATGTGATAGTAATTCGCACATTTATATATGGGTTACCGGAAAGTCTGGCCGAATCTGCTAAGATTGATGGAGCAGGCGAATTTAGAATCTTTGTACAGATAATAATTCCTCTATGCAAACCGATTCTTGCAACGGTAGCGCTGTGGGTTGCGGTCGGGGCATGGAACTCCTGGTTTGATACTTATATCTTCGCTTCTTCGAAGCAACATCTCAGTACTCTTCAGTATGAGATGATGAAGCTGCTTTCATCGGCAATGATCCAAAGCGGATCGATTAACCCCGGTATTGCGGCAACTGGTAGCACCTCGGCGGTGACAGTTACGCCCAATTCTGTCAGGTCTGCAATAACGATTATCGCAGCATTGCCAATTATCTTCATTTATCCCTTCCTGCAAAAGTATTTCGTGGCAGGACTTGTAATAGGTGGGGTTAAGGGCTAGAAATTTTCTCGTCAGTGTATTTTGAGGGGGAGATGCCTTCGCGAGCTTTGAATACCCTGCTGAAGTAATAGATATCATTGAAGCCCACAAGGGACGAGGTTTCAGTTACTGACACTCCGTCCTTTAGTAGGTTTTTGGCCATGTTTATTCTGATTTCAATAAGATAATCTATTGGCGATTTACCGGTTACATTTCTAAATACGTAACCAAGATAAGATATACTTACTCCTGCATATTCGGAAAGCTCTGGGAGGGTGAGACTCCTGGCATGATTTTCAATCATATAGCTAATAACCTTGTCGACGATTCTCACACTTGAGTAATTGTACTGCTCTCTTTGCGTGGATTGAAAGAGTAGCGTGAGTATTTCTATGAAAATTGCCCGTTCTCTTACAGTCGCCTGCTCTCTTGCTGAAAGTGCAGATTTCGTTAGTTGCGAAAACAGCTCCGTTACCTTTATAAAGAGGTATTCATCAGTTATTCGCTGAGAGAAAGAAAAGGGCAGCTCCATATCAATTAATTTCCATTCGCCATTTTCAAACACCGGGCAGGTGTACACGAAATCGATGGCATAGCACCTTAAGAGTGTGTTAGGGAAGGTGCGGGCATATCTTTTGTCTCCTGGCTTATGGTAGATAAGCTCTCCTTTTGACGCCGTGCATTTATTGCCATTACAAATAAACTCAGCCTGACCTTCGTAAACAAGCATCAGATTATGGCAGGACATTACATTATTCAGTACCCAACCTGCTGTTGCATTGCGGTCAATTACATACAAAAGCTTGGGAAACATATTATGCAAAGTAGTAAAAGTCGAATAATCCATTTGCGACTCCTTGAAACTAATAATATAAAGCTTGATGTGAGTGCCGCGCTGAGAAGCTATTGCCGTAAAAGGTCTTTGCGATACTACACTTTATATATTATCACATTACATAGTTAGATAGTACAAATAATATTAAATATTCCATTGCTTTTTCCCTGATTGTACATAAAATATATATAATAATATATGAAAGGCGGAAGTAATATGCTTCGAGTAGCTATTGTTGGAACAGGGAGTATCTCGCCAAGACACATCGATGGGTATTTAGAATTCCCTGACAGATGCAAGATTGTTGCCTTAGTAGATATATACCCTGAAAAAGCTCAGGAAAAGAAGGAGAGATTCGGGCTTGCCGATGCCGAAGTATTTGATGATCATAAAAAGATGCTTGCAAGAGAGGATATTGATATCGTTGATATATGCACACCTCCCTATGTACATGCCGAAATAGCAATAAATAGCCTAAATGCCGGCAAGAATGTACTGGTTGAGAAGCCGATGGCCGCATCCCTGGAGGAGTGTGACCAGATGCTGGCAGCAGCAGAGAAAAACAAGAAGATGATTGCTGTCGTGGCTCAAAACAGGTTCAGTACAGGCTATATGAAGCTGAAAAGGACCCTTGACTCAGGTCTGGCGGGGGATATTGTTCATGCTCAGGCGGATTCTTTTTGGTGGAGAGGGCACTCATATTATGATCTTTGGTGGAGAGGTACCTGGGAGAAGGAAGGTGGAGGCTGTACGCTCAATCATGCCATCCACCACATTGATATGATGCTGTGGATGATGGGCATGCCCGAACAAGTACAGGCGGTGATGAGTAACACAGCCCATGACAATGCCGAGGTCGAGGATCTATCTATTGCTCTTTTGAAATATAAAAGTGGAGCTCTTGGACAGCTGACCAGCTCTGTTGTTCATCATGGGGAAGAGCAGCAGATGGTGTTTCAAGGCATGAACGCCAGGATATCAGCACCCTGGAAGGTCTATGCTTCTATTGCCAAGAGTAATGGCTTCCCTGAGAGAAATGAGAAGCTGGAGCAGGAGATTGATGCATATTACAAATCTCTTCCGGAGCAAAAATATGTTGATCATGTACCGCTAATCGATGACATACTAAGGGCTGCTGAGACCGGCGAAAAACCGCTGGTAACCGGTGAGGATGGAAGAAAGGCAGTTGAACTGATTGCGGCAATATACAAGGCAAGTGTCACTGGAAAGCCGGTAGACCTGCCTTTAGCGAAGCATGACGCGTTTTACACGGTCGAAGGAATACGGGCGAGTGTACCTCACTTCTATGAGAAATCTGCCAGTGTGGAGAACTTTACCGACGAGAATATTACAACGGGCAGGAATGTCTAAATATTGCAATAAATAGGGGGATTGCTATGTCAAAAAAGAGTGGAATGTTTTATGCGCCTAAGGGGAAGCCGGATAGGGTATGCAAGGATGGTGACTTCGTTTTTGCTGCCATGCATCTGGACCATGGTCATATATACGGCATGTCTAATGGTTTGATTGAAGCCGGCGCACAGTTAAAATGGGTATATGATCCTCATCCGCAAAGGGTTAAGGCTTTCTGTGAGCAATTTCCTCAGGTAAAGGTTGCACGAAGCGAGGATGAGGTTTTAAGCGATAAATCAGTACATATGGTTGCTGGAGCGGCTGTGACGTCTGAACGCTGTGCCCTTGGCCTTCGGGTAATGAAGGCGGGTAAGGATTATTTTACCGATAAGGCCCCGCTCACAACACTCGAACAGTTGGAGCAGGCTAAGGCCATGGTAAAGGAAACCGGCAAGAAATATGCCGTCTATTACAGCGAACGACTTCACGTGGAAAGCGCCGTTTTCGCAGGCCAGCTTATAGAGGATGGTGTGATTGGACGAGTGCTTCAGGTAATTGGCATGGGGCCTCATCGCTTGGGAACCGGCAGGCCCGACTGGTTTTTTGAAAGGGAAAAGTTTGGCGGTATCCTATGTGACATTGGCAGTCACCAGATTGAGCAGTTCATGTACTACACGGGAGCAAAGGACGCAAAGGTGCAGCTGTCGAGAATTGCAAACTATCACAACAAGCAGCACGCTACCTTTGAAGATTTTGGTGACGCATCACTTGTGGCCGACAACGGTGCAACAGGTTATTTCAGAGTGGATTGGTTCACCCCCGATGGGCTTGATACCTGGGGCGACGGAAGGCTGTTTATCCTTGGCACCGAAGGGACTATTGAGATGAGAAAATATATCGATGTGGGTCGGGAGCCCGATGGAGACCAGGTTTATCTTGTAACAGGTGATAAGGCAAGCCATATTCCTGTAAAGGGTAAGGTAGGATACCCCTATTTCGGCCAGTTGATACTCGATTGCCTGAACAGGACGGAAAATGCAATGACCCAGGAGCATGCCTTTAAGGCAGCCGAACTGTGTGTCAGGGCGCAAATGGAAGCTATCAGGATTGAATGAGGATGGGGTAAAAGAATTAGCAAGATTTGTAGAAAGGCTAGGTTGAAGGGTTATTAGTATGCTAAATTGTGCGATTATTGGATGCGGCAGGATTTTTTCTACCCATGCAGATGCTATTTTGAAGTGCGCAGATGCGAAATTATATGCTGTTTGTGACATTGATACCCAGAGAGCTGAGAAAGCAGCAGGGAAGTATCAATGCAGGGCTTTTTATGATTATAGGGAATTGTTGAATGACAAGCGTATTGATGTGGTCCATATATGCACGCCAAACTATTTGCATGCAACTATGGCCATTGATGCCATGCAGCAGGGGAAGCATGTTTTTACCGAAAAGCCAATGGCGATAACGGTGGCGGAAGCAGAGAAAATGATCAAGGTATCAAAAGAGACCGG
>JAAYBT010000024.1 GCA_012730015.1 Clostridiaceae bacterium | reverse complement strand
AAATTATATTAAGGTCGTATCGCAAAAGCCTTCGCCGAATTGGATTTTACCTTCAGATACACTGACTAGCACATTGCTTCCATGTTGGATTTTACCAAGAAAGAACTGATCAGTCAATTCGTCCTCAACATATCCTTGTATTGCCCTGCGAAGAGGTCTGGCTCCAAACTTCGGGTCGTAACCCTTCTCCAGTATAAAATCGATTACTTCATCAGTAAAGCTAAGGGATATACCCTTATGCAGCGCCTCATCCCTTACCTCCTCAAGCATCAAGGAAACAATCTGCTTTAGTTCATCCTCACTCAAATGTGTGAATACAATAATCTCATCGAGCCTATTCAAAAACTCGGGTTTGAAGGTCTCCTTCAAGACATCCGTCACCCTGCTCTTGAGCGTCTTATAGCCATCACTGGCAAAGCCAATTCCATTAGCCTTGAGTGTTGTACCCGCATTGGATGTCATTACGATGATAGTGTTTTCGAAATTGACGACCTTGCCGTGGCTGTCTGTAAGCCTTCCATCCTCAAATATCTGAAGCAGCATATTGAATACATCAGGATGGGCTTTCTCTATTTCGTCCATTAGTATAATGGAGAATGGTTTTCTTCTTACCTTTTCTGTAAGCTGCCCACCATCATCGTAGCCGACGTAGCCGGGTGGCGAGCCTATCAGCTTAGATACTGTATGCTTCTCCATATACTCGGACATATCCAGCCTTATCAAGGCATCCTCTGTTTGAAACAGCTCTACCGCCAGGGCTCTTACCAGCTCAGTTTTTCCAACACCTGTAGGCCCTACGAATATGAAAGAGCCGGGCTTCTTCTTCTTTCTGAAGCCTGCACGATTTCTCCTAATGGCTTTAGATATGCTGCTAACTGCCTCGTTCTGGCCTATTACTCTCTTGTGCAGCCTCTCCTCCAAATTCATCAGCTTCACTGCCTCGATTTCTGTTAGCTTCTGGACAGGAATCTTTGTCCATGACTCAATAACATAAGCAACATCCTCGATAGTAAGCTCAACCTCTTTATTCTGTATTTCGAACTCCTTCACTTTTTCCAAAAGCTTGCACTCACGAACCTTTAAGTCCGCTGCCTTCTGGTAATCCTCTATGGAATCCGCAGAAATAGCGTACTCCTTCTCCTCCTGAACCTTCTTCAGCTCATCCTTAAGTGCCTCTAGCTCAACCAGACCGGTATTCTTCAAGTTGGCCCTGGAGCCTGCTTCGTCTATAACGTCGATTGCCTTGTCAGGCAGAAATCTGTCAGTAATGTACCTATCCGACATATTCACAGCAGCTTCAATAACCTGATCGGATATTTTTACCCTGTGATATTTCTCGTAATAGTCCTTGATACCCTTCAGTATTTCAATGGCATCCTCTACTGAGGATTCATCTACTAAAACAGGCTGAAATCTTCTCTCCAGCGCAGAATCCTTCTCGATATGCTTACGATATTCATTGAGTGTAGTAGCACCGATTACTTGAATACTCCCTCTGGAAAGGGCCGGCTTCAATATGTTTGCCGCATTCATGGCTCCCTCTGCCTCACCGGCTCCCATTATATTATGAAGCTCATCAATGATAAGAATAACATTCCCAAGGGACTTGGCCTCTTCAATGATCCCCTTCATCCGACTCTCAAACTGGCCTCTGAACTGAGTGCCGGCTACAATGCTGGTCATGTCAAGCAGGTATATCTCCGCATTAAAGAGCTTGGCCGGAACCTGCCTGTTTGCAATCCTGACAGCCAGGCCCTCTGCAATAGCAGTTTTACCTACGCCCGGCTCTCCGATAAGCACAGGATTATTCTTAGTCCTTCTGTTCAATATCTGCACAACTCTGTCAATCTCTCTTTGCCTGCCGATCACCCTGTCGATTTTATCCTCTCTGGCCATATCAGTCAGGTTTGAACCATACATATCCAGATATTTCTTCTTCTTTAGACTCTTCTTCTCCTGGGTTTTAGTTCTAGTTCCATTCCTGCTGTCCTTATCCTCAATTAATCTCTTTGATTCCTCATCATCAGCTGCTCCCGAGTTCTTAGGAAATGCGCGATTAATAAAATTAAAAAAGGGATTCATCTTGTCACCGTTCAAAGACTGCTCCAGTTCAGAAATATCGCCATTACCCAGGTCCATATCCATATTGTCGAATAGCCCGCTCATTTGTTTGTTAAGATTTTCAATATCTTCATCGGACATACCCGTTTGTTCAATCAACTGGTTGACAGGAGCAATCCCCTGCTTTTTTGCACAGCTTAAGCAGAGCCCCTCCTGCTGCTGCTTACCATCGATAATTTT
>JAAYBT010000198.1 GCA_012730015.1 Clostridiaceae bacterium | reverse complement strand
GGTATAAAACGAACAACAGGGCAACACCCGGGCGGCATTATTGTTATACCGGGTGAATATGATGTCTATGATTTCACGCCGATTCAGAGACCGGCAGATGATGTAAACTCAGATATCATCACTACTCATTTTGACTTCCACTCATTGCATGATACCATTTTGAAGCTTGATATACTTGGGCATGACGACCCGACTATGATTAAAATGCTTGGTGATCTGACCGGCATCGATATAAACGATGTTCCGGTGAACGATGAGGAGGTCATGGGACTGTTTTTGTCAACAGAGCCCCTTGGAATAAAGCCTGAAGATATAAATAGTGAGGTTGGAACCTTTGCGCTGCCGGAGTTTGGGACAAAGTTTGTCAGGCAGATGCTTCTTGATACCAAGCCAAAGACCTTTTCGGATCTGCTGCAAATAAGCGGATTGTCCCATGGGACCAATGTTTGGCTCAATAATGCACAGGAACTGGTCAGGGATGAGGTTTGTACCATATCTGAGGTTATCGGAACAAGAGACGGCATCATGGTTTATCTTATGTATAGGGGGCTCCCGCCCAAGAGTGCCTTCAAGATTATGGAGGATGTCAGAAAGGGAAGAGGGCTTAAGCCCGAATACGAAGAGGAAATGAAGGCCCATTCCGTGCCGGACTGGTATATCGAGTCCTGCAAAAGGATAAAGTACATGTTCCCCAAGGCTCATGCGGCGGCCTATGTGCTGATGGCCATGAGGATTGGGTGGTTCAAGGTCTATCAACCCTTAGCGTTTTATGTGGCCTATTTTACAGTCAGGGCTGATGAGTTCGATGCCGAGCTGATGACCCATGGCAAAGAGAAGGTGAGCCAGAAGATTAAAGAGCTGGAGACAATGGGTAATTCTATTTCGGCTAAGGATAGAAATGTTTTAACCATTCTTGAGGTTGCCAACGAGATGTACGCCCGCGGGATTAATTTCATGCCTGTTGATTTATATAAATCAGCTGCCACCAAATTTGAGATTGAGGGTGATGGAATTCGACCGCCTTTGAACTCTTTGCCCGGATTGGGCACAACAGCGGCCAATTCTATTGTTGAGGCGCGTGAGCAGGGAGAGTTCATCTCTATTGAGGATCTGAGAATTAGGTCGAAGATTAGCAAGACGGTTATTGAGATACTGACACAGAATGGGTGTCTGAATGATATGCCCGAAAGCAGTCAGATGAGCCTTTTCACTTTTATGAGCTAATTGAGGGGTATCATGCTTTTAGTTGTGCCGCTCAATATATTGCGGGCATGTATGAAAGCACGCCACTATTGCGCAGCTAATTCATATACACAGCAAACATGGTACCCCTCTTGTCTTTAGGTCACCTGGATACCCTTATTCATTCCGCTGACTTTATGTAATCCACAAGAGGCAGAATAAAGCCTTTATCTGATAATAATACATCTTTGCCGAAATTTTCAATAAACATCCGATCATCCTCTGTACGCTGCTCCGGCGGTTTCTTTTCTGCCATGGACTTAGGTACTCTCATCATTAATTTATGCATAGTTGACATTCGACTAAACCGCTGGTCGCCACGAAAAGCAAAAACCTTAAACCGGTTTTTCCACTCCGGTGGGATATTTTTGTCGGCGATTTCGGTATAAGCATCTTGCTTCTGTGGATCTGTTAGTCCAACAATGTACAGAGCAAGCGTTTTATTGTCATTGCTTCCAAGCTTTGAAAGAAATTTCTTAAAGCCGGCAATAGCGCCGGCATATATGCCGCCGCCGTAAATAATAGTGTCAAATGCTGATAGACTCTTTGAGGATAATTCAGAGAGCTTTTTTGCCTTACATCCTAATGCCTCGGCAATCCATTGAGCATATTTTTCGGTGCTGCCATATTTTGATGTGTAAACAACAACTGTATTCATTAATTTTCCTTCCTTTCTGATAAAGCGTTTTCAATCGCTTTTAGTATTGTTTTTGAACTCATGGTTGCGCCCGCTATTGCATCAATTTCGACGCTTTGGTGCTCAACCACAGTATCAACAATTGCTTCAGCGCTGGAGCCAAGCCCATTTTGATGCTTGACAAGCCGCACATCGGTAATCGTATGATTTTCTACACTAACTTCTGCTTCAACCTTAACAAGCCCATTGTCGCAATAGCCGGAATATGTGCCATCTGCGATTTGTGATAAATCAAAAGATGTATCAAATGTTTCCAGTGGTTTTGGTAAGTTTATCCCCAAGGCTATTGCAATTGCTAAGACTAATATGGCAATAACAGCGATGGTTATTTTACTCTTCTTTCTGGTTTTTTGTTTCACTCAAGATCCTCCTGCATGTTTTTTAGATTGGTAATCAGCTTTATAACGACTTTAGCAGCCAACTCTGTTTCTTCTGAACTAATATCGCCAAATAGCTCATCAAAAAAAGAAGTTGACTTGAATGCCATTTGATTTAATACTCCATGTCCTTCCATGGTCATTTCAACCGTTTGACTACGGCGGTCTAACTCATTGTCCCGCAAAATCACATAGCCTTGCTTCTGTAAAGCTAAAAGCATTTTACTTACATTTTGCCGAGAAGTGTCCGTTTCCTTTGCCAACATGGTTATCGTAGGTAGCGATTCCATGGATAAATCTTTTAGATTCCGCAGTAAAAACCACTGTTTTGTAGATAGCCCACGTACTTTTTTGTCAGCAACCAGCTGCAATTTATTTGCCAGTATAAACGCACCCCCAAATAAAACGTATTGATTATTCTCTGGTATTTTCATGACTCACCTTCCTATATTTACGCAACCTATTACGCATATTGTACGCAATGGGTTGCGTAAAGTCAATAGCTGAGTATATAAACCAAAGTTGCAAAGAGCATTTTTCAAATTTTGATTGATAATTACACAAGACCGTGATATAATAATCTGCGAGTACGTTGGAACGCAGATTATTATATGCCTCTGGCGGAATTTATGGCCGTGCGGGAATTGGCTTATGCCAAACGCACATGGCCAATTATATCATGCTAAACATGATATAATGCCCTGCG
>JAAYBT010000023.1 GCA_012730015.1 Clostridiaceae bacterium | reverse complement strand
GAGGTGACCGTCACTTCCCCTGCCGGGAGCCGGACGATTTCCAAGCCCTTGGGCAGCCGTATTATACCGCTTACTGTAACCGGAGCACCGGCGACATACACAAAGACGCCGTTCAAGGATGTTCCCGACAGCGCCTATTACGCCGACGCGGTGGCGTGGGCAGTGGAAAATGCTGTAACCAACGGAACCTCTGCAGATACCTTCAGCCCCTATGCCACCTGTACCCGTGGTCAGGTCGTCACCTTCCTGTGGCGCTCGGCGGGTTCCCCGAAGCCAGTCAGCACGAACAACCCGTTCACGGACGTCAAAGCGGGCAGCTATTACCACGATGCGGTATTGTGGGCTGTCGAACAGGGCATAACCAACGGCACCTCCGCAACCACCTTCAGCCCGGAGGACACATGTACCAGCGACCAAGTTGTGACCTTTCTCTGGCGCGCAAAAGGCAGCCCTGAAACGGCGCAGAGCAGCGCACTTGCGAAAAAATATCCGAACGCATACTATACCGACGCGTTAGCGTGGGCGGATAACAACGGCCTGCTGGAGAATACGAACGGCCCTCTCGTTCCTTCCGCTAACTCCCCACGGGCAAACATCGTGACCTATTTGTATCGGTTTTCGTTGAATTAATCCGGAGGGTATCGTATACATCGGCGGCAGCGCTTTTGACGGCTGCACAAGCCTTGCCTCCGTCACATGGCCTGCCAACAACGTGTTCACAACGGTTACTGGCTTTGGCGGCTGCACGGCGCTGACAGCGCCGGATGTGATAGCAAGCCTGCCTGCAACCGTGACAAAAATCGGGGAAAATGCCTTTAAGGGCTGCAGCTTTACGTCCGTTATCTTACCTGGCAGCATTACCGAGGTCGGCATGATCCCGGCGGGCGTTCCAGTGAAAATCCTGCGCGGCACAGTGGAAGTGACGCCTGAGATCAGCGGCAGTAGCTTCACCGCCACGGTGGAGAGTAGGGCGAATATAAATGTGACCGCCTACAATAAGTATCCACCGGCTTAGCCGGTGGTTTTTCTTATCCTCCTTAAAGGCTCTGTTACTGTTCTCTGTATCCGTAGCTCCGGTAGGGCAGACATAGAGGCATAAGCAATCCTTGGTACATAAACGAATATTCCTTACCGCATATTTCTTAGACATTCTCATTGTCTCCCTTCGACCTTTTCAAACTTCCAGTTTGGTACCTTGCACACAGGACAAATATCAGGCGGGGTGTCTCCTATGTACCTTAGGTCATCAAATGCCTGCTTCAATTCATCTGCTGACAAACAGCTCCATATTTCGTCCTTGCTCTCAAAATGACTGTATGGCGAAGGAGTTTTTATATTGACTGTACTAGCAAGCTCGGTAACTGACAAGTGATAACCTTTTTCGCAATAAATATCAAATCTAGTCTTAAGGATTTCCTGCTTTTTATCCACGCTCTACGCCTCCTAATCGCATTAATAGGTGCTGAAGGGTTAAGCTGTTCTCCTTTAGGGCTTCCATTTACAACAAGGATTTTAGTTATTTGTCTCATGCGCAGTTACCTCACTCTTTACAAAATAATTTATTTGATTCTTATGCTCCATTCTATTGAGCAAATTTAGAACCCGTGGTCGGTTGTAACGCTGAGCAATGATACAAGGCAAATTTACGAGCAGTGCATACACAAACATATACCAAATCACCCGGGGAGGAGTGAAAAAGCCAAAAACCCAGAACGGAAGGATTGCCAACCAGTGAGTAATTTCTCCTCGTGCAGATTCAACCAAAAAACGATTCAAATTCTCCTTAGAATGATCTTTAATCTTTTTCTTTTTAAACCCTCGTTTTTTTAAGATCGCTCCTCCGTCTGGCAGTAGATGCTTCCAGCGGCTGACCCTGAAAACACTGTCATAGATGCGACCTTCTTTTTCAAAACGGTGTGCGCGGAAAAAGAAAGAATCCGGTGAAAAATAACGGTCTGGTAAGTATAAACAGATCAATACCGCAGTAACTTGCAGTACCGGCCAGACAAGAAAGCACAATATGATTGTTAATACATCTGGAAGAAAGATTACTCGCATGTTTTTTCCTCAGTCCTTATAGACCGCCCCTTCCACTTTACTTTAAGGCCGAATAGCTTTTTAAAGGCTGAAACAATAATTACGCCCAGCATAACAAGCATTAATATCGGATATAAAATCACTGCCCAGACATGAAACTTCCCGATGCGTCTTGTAAGAACCACTAAAAAGTACACCCAGATAATATAAAGAACTGAGTAGATCACCAGCCAGAGCCAATTCATAAGTATTGAAAATATTACGATGTGCAAGGGCACGGAGACAAGTGAGGCAACCCATAGAAAAACCATCATAAAAACAGGAGCAGGCGTTTCAGCTGCACCTGTGGCCATGTTTTTAACCCAACCCTGCAGTAAAGAGCGCAGCCCGTCTGTATACATCCTAAAAGAAACCTCACTGTTACCGATATAAAGGCTAAACTTTAAACCTGCTTTTTCGAGCTGCGAACCCAGTGCCATATCATCCACGACGCTTGTTTTAACACTTTTATGGCCACCCACATTTTCATAATCCTGCCGTGAAATAAGTATGACCGGTCCAAAAAGGCCAATATTGCGCGGCTTTGGCAATGCCGTTCCGTTGGCGGCAATCTGAACCAGATTAAACATCATCGATAGCTGCTCATATATTTTTTCTGTCTTGTGGTAAGGTTGAACAGAAACTGTGCATCCTTGCTGCAAATAAACGGAAAGAAGTTTGCTTATTCCATCAGGTCCAAGTCTCACATCCGCATCAAGAAACAATAGTAGTTCACCCGTTGCTGCATCTGCGCCATTTTGGCAAGCCCACGACTTGCCAGTCCATCCTTCGGGCTTAGATTTTAGGGTTATCAGTTTAACACCATTTTCCAATGCAATTTGTCCTGTTGAATCCTCTGACTCGTCATCTATACAGATGATTTCTAAATCAGGTAACGTCTGTGCTCTCAAATCCGCCAAAAGCAAGGGAAGATTATGTTCCTCGTTACGTGCCGGTATAATCACAGATATGGTCGGATAGTTCGATAAATCTTCATTGACTTCTGGCAAAGTCGGAATTCGATAAAAAAGAACCGCAGTAACCGCAAGCCCTACCAATACAATGACAAACTCTATTATGATTAAGGTCATGAGCCTCACTCCTTCAGAGTCTTTCGAATTGCATCCGCCGCGAGTTTCCCGGTCAATATGGATACCGGCAACCCCGATGGGCTGAAAGTCCACTGGCCACATTGGTAAACATCTTCTATTGGTGTCTTAATGGAGTTTGTAATCTTTCTGAAACGGCTCTCCGCAGGCAGCTTGTCGTTGGTAAAAGACCATCCCGTGATGGCTCCGTGCGCATTCCCGGTTTCCCGCTCAACTGTCAGCGGCGTAGCGCAAAGGGCAAATTCAACCTTTTCCGTTATACCGGGGAACACTGATGCTTCCAAAACTTCTATGATTTTTCTTGTGCAAAACTCTTTAAACTGCTCGTAACTTACCTTGTCTGATAAATGCCTTACAAGGTGGTAATCCATCAATGTACTAACGATTACGCCTGTCTTTCCCTCCGGTGCCAGTGAAGCATCCCGCAAAGCCGGGCAAGAAATCTCGTAGGTTGTGCGCTCTAAGTACCGTCCGATCCATTCATATAATCCTTCTTCACTCCCTATAGCCTTATTCCAGTTTGTCAGTGAAGACAGGCCTATAGTCGATGGCGTATAGAACGCGTGAGCACCGCAACTGTCTTCAAAGTAGTTCTTGTCCAAATTAATTCCCATAAATAGAGAAAGAATGGAATCGCTGCCTTGCCCCTTT
Organism: Clostridiaceae bacterium; assembly: GCA_012730015.1. Classification (GTDB taxonomy): domain Bacteria; phylum Bacillota; class Clostridia; order Acetivibrionales; family DTU013; genus JAAYBT01. Next base: position 2,057 of record JAAYBT010000023.1, on the reverse strand, counting down.
TCGGCAAGATTACGCTGATTATCTACCTGCGGCGTATGCATTTCACCTACAGCTGAGTATAGTGATTTCTGATCCGCAGCCCAGACCAACTTTTTGTAACGGTAGGTATCTCCGCCTGCCGTGTGCAGCTGCTTTTGAAGAGTATCCACTCGCGTCACCGCTGTATTAGTCAATATCTCTCCGCCGGTACGTCGTATATAATCGCTTACGGTTTGAGCGAGAACACCTGTGCCACCCTTGGGATAAAGGTAATCCAGGTACAAGCCAAAGTAGCTTAAAGCAAAGAAGGTAGGAGTATCTTTGAAAAAATGCTGCACAATCATATCGATGAGCGCCTGATTGCTTGTAAACCGCTTCAGATAATCGGTCACCGGCTTGTTCAAGCGGCTGGCTCTACCTATATTAACCTGATATTTGAACAACCATGGCAACAGCGTTTTCAACAGATATTCGCGGTCCTTCATGTCCTCAAGAAACAGCGGATTATCGATGCCATAGAGCACATCCATATAATTCATCACTTTTTGAATCTCTTGTGCGATTTTATGGATATCCGATTCATTCTCCGTAAAGATATCGGCAAGCATTTTTGCGTAGCTTTCTAGGCTATCCCTGGAACCGAGCCTTGTCCATTGATTTTCAATACCAATGGATACCGAATTCTGTGTGAAATCCATTTCCAATCCCAGGCTTTTTAGCATGGGTAATAAAATACCGGAGTTTTCAAAAGCACGGATACCCGCGTCAAAAGCATACCCCTGATGCCGGAAGGTATTGACCAGACCGCCCGTCTTATGAGATTTCTCACAGAGCAGTGTGCGGTATCCATACCGACACAAATAGGCTGTACTTGTAAGCCCGGCAAGGCCTCCGCCTACCACGATTGCGTCGAATTCTTTGTTCACACGTTCACCTCCTGCAAATAATCTATGACCGCCTGTATTTCCACATCGGATTTGTATTCTATTGCGCAGATACAAGGCGTCTCATACTTTTCCAGCGAATTACAATCAGCCGGGTTCTGCAGCCAGCACTTTCTTGCGCCTTCGAAATTCACGCAATATAAAAGATCATGCCATATCATATCGACCGGCTCCTCAAGGCAGTTGAAAATAAAGCGGTGCGCGTTGAAGCCCTTTTCACCAAAACCATATAACATGGCGGCGCCCTGATCAAACGACACATCGCTGCTCTTGAATATGCCGCATGATCCCCCTGGGTTATAGCTTCTTTCAACGACGGCTACGGAAGGTCCGCGTTTTGCCAGCAGGCTAGCCGCAGTCAGGCCGAAAAGTCCTCCGCCGATAATGATTGCATCGTATTTCAATGAATGAAACCCCCGTGTCAATATGTCTTGCTTTAGCTTTGGTTGTTTTTCAACTCATCTCTGAGCTTCCTATATTGAATGATCGGTCCGTCACCCGCCAGCAGCTTTTCTCCGGATTTGTATGAGGAAGCTTGGGCTTTTGTGTGATGACCACACGCTTATCCTGCCGTTCAACAATTTTATTCGCATATTTACCGAAGAAAGCGATTAGGCTGTTAAAGGTTTTGATCTTCGTAAGTTTACAATAGAACCGAATGTAGAGTATGGTGTTTTCATCGTCTACCGGAGCGAAATAAATGAGCACCTTTATTTTTGAGCTTATGTGGTTCAGCCATATGTTCGGGAAGATAAAATTGAGGTTAGTATCCTTGATCACACATTCATCGGGTGACTTCGGCTTCTGTCCGTTATCCACCTCGTTGTTTGCGCTGGTTTGCAGTATGCCGTTCTCAAACAATACCTTTGGGCCGCTGATCAAGGTTTTATTGCCTCTGCCTATAGTATTGTAGTGCACAATCGGGACATGAACAACGTCAAGCTGATTTTCAATACAGCGTGAATAGTGCGAATTCCAGTGGTCTTCGATTTCGCTGTAAGAATAGCTTTCATCAATTTGATCATAAAAAAACGGCAGTTTTTCCGCAGCTTCTTCCGCTTCCCCATACCAAAGATAAATGATTCCGTTTAATTCCTTTACAAGATAATGCTTGACATTATACCGGCTGATGTC
>JAAYBT010000197.1 GCA_012730015.1 Clostridiaceae bacterium | reverse complement strand
TCACCTACGATCCATGTCAGCTTATTATAGTGATCATGCGGGATATACCCAATTTGCTGATAGGTGAATTCATTCTCCAATACCGGCTGCTGGAAGGAAAGCTCATGCTTCTTTAAGGCCTTATCAGGATAGTTTTCGGCGTTCATAGTATAGGTACAGGCCCCATGTGAAAACCAGAGGCTTCCCTCGGTTGTACCCCATAAGTACTCCTCACTTTTTTCCTCTGCCAGAAACTCTATGTCCACCCGAAAGGGTAGTCTAACAGCCACATTGGTATCCAGCTTCCTTGCTGAAATCCATGCGATAAATTCAGCCTCTCCATTTTGCAAAACCTGGTAATGAGGACTGTAAATAGGTGTGATTTTATGAAAATCTACCTTATACTCCCGCAGAATCGGGTTCGCCTTTTCTATCTCATCAAGGCAAACACTCTTTGTGATTTCAAATCCCGGATAATCCACATGATTTGGCTTGCGTTGTCGTAAAGGGATATACACATTAACGCGCTCCCGAGTATTCTCAGGGGAATACACCGCTTCAACCAGCGTATCATGCCGCAGGCTTCCATTGTGTAAGAAATCTACCTCAAAGCCTGGGTTATCATCAAAGCTTTGCAGCATCCGGTTTTGTAAGGCTCCTAAATCCTCATCTAAATAAGCGGACGAAACTGCAAAAAGTCCACCTTCAAATTCTCTGCACTGAAATGGGTAGTCCTCTGTTGAAGCATTGCATCTTATTGTGTTTGCGATTTGGTCAGGCAGCTTTTGCATAATAACAGTATCCTCACCGCTCTGATACTCAAACATTTCGCGGCTCCCCGGTTTACCAAAGGGGATTTGATTAGCTGAGAGACAGTCCCAGAAGCTTGCGATTTCCGACTCCCCGCTGTCAGCTCTTATCGACGTAATCACAAACATTGGCGATAATTCCACAATATCCATATCCAGCGGCTTTGTCATCTTATCAGTAATAACATTCAATCTTTCCACGGATAAGCTCTGTTTTGATGTGGGCAAATGCTCCGTCCCAACTTTTTCATAAAGCAAGGGCAAAGCAGAAATGTGTGAAACTCCATGTGCTATCATTGCATTCAAAAAGTCGTTAACATAAGTCTTCAACTGGGAAAGAGTGCTTATCTCGTCGTCAATATCCTCAATGCGCTTTACAAAGCTCTGCACAAGCATTTCTGTATCCTGATTCTCGTAAATGCGCAAGATATCCTTTATGGGGATTTGCATTTTACGCAAAACCAAAATCTGCTGCAACCGATTGATATTTTCGCTGTCATAGAAACGATACTTTTCAAAGGGCGGACGCTCGCTTTTCAGTAAGCCCACCTGTTCGTAATATCTGAGAGTTCTTGAGGATATGCTGAATTGCTCAGTAACCTCGGTTATTTTCACAAAGTTCATAGCGGCTCTCCGTATCTTTTTCTTTAGATTATATCGGTTGACCTAAGGTCAAAGTCAATAAAAAATTCACGGATTCATTTTCCCAGTTCAATGCGCGCCTGGGCGAATTGTGTGCCTAAATGCGGGCGCTTTGGGACTGGAGGCTAGTCCATTAAGAAAAGAAAAAGATTAGCTAAGGGTTATTACAGATTAGTTTTTGAACTTCGCTTGCTGGCATTGGCTTGTAAAAATAGTATCCTTGAATCATATCACAGCCGTGTTTTCTCAGGTATTTAACCTGTTCCTCTGTTTCTACGCCTTCTGCCAGGACCTTGATTTTGAGATTCTTGGCAATTTGTATAATGCTCTTTATAATTGCCCTGTCCTTCTGTGATTTAGAGGTGATTCCATGAACAAAATCCATATCTATTTTAAGCAAGTCAATGGGGAAGGTCTTAAGCCTGTTTAATGATGAATAGCCTTTACCAAAATCATCTATTGATACTGAAATACCAAGGTCTCTGATATCCTTTAGCCGTTGCAAAATATGGGGGTCTTCATTAAAGGCAACAGATTCAGTAATTTCGATCTGAAAACTTTGGGCTTTCATTCCGGTATCGCATAGTATTTTTCTAATCTTTTCAGTAATACTACCATCTTTTAATTGCTCTATTGATAAATTTACAGAGACAAAGATATCTTTACCATAGCCATTCTTGAATGTATTGAACTGCTCACATGCCGTTTTGATAGCCCATAATCCGATGGGCCTAATCAGACCCGTTTGCTCCGCCATAGGTATGAAGACATCAGGAGAAACCCTCCCATATTCTTTGTTGTTCCAACGCAAAAGCACTTCAAATCCAATTATCTCTTGCGTATCCACCTTAACCTGAGGCTGATATTCCAAATAGAACTCATTTCTTTCAAGTGCCCTGTACAAATTGTTTGCCAATCTCATTTTCTTTATTGCTTCGTCTTTCATAGCCGGCGTACAATAAACACACCGGTTCTTTCCAGTAGCTTTTGCTTCATACATCGATATATCCGCATTCTTAATTAGTGCATCCGGGTCCTCGCCATCAACTGGATAGACCGCAACACCAACGCTGGCAGTCAAGAAATACTCAACGTCCTGAACATAAATGCACTCGTTGAAAGAGTTCATAATCCTATCTGTAATCTTTTTGAGCTCCTCCTGCGTGCTAATATTTTCAACCATCATAAGAAACTCATCTCCGCCAAATCTCGCAATAACATCCTCCTCTCTTAAGCAGGAGGAAAGCCTGCTTGAAATTGTCTTCAGCACGCTGTCGCCAATTGAGTGACCCATGGTGTCGTTGATGGCCTTAAAAGAGTCTAGATCGAGGAATATTATGCCTATCAAAGAGGCGCTCCTTCTTGCTTTATGTATTGATTTGCCTAAATGCTCCACAAACCATTCTTTATTATACAGCCCCGTTAAGGGATCATGATAAGCCATATGATACAGTTTCTGTTCAGATATTCTAAGACTTATGCTTTGCTCATTGATTTTTTGAATGTTTTCAGCCGTTTTCTTTTTATACATCCATATGAGCACAATAATCAATAGTGTGAACAGATAGGAAATAGTTCCCGGTAAGGATGAAGCTGTTTTAATGCGAAGCGCTACACTCAGTGAAGCTATAAGATTAATTACATTAATCAAAATGGCTGTTATAAATCCGGCCTTGCTTTCCATAAGCACCAAGTAAATTGATAAAAGCATTTGTAGCTGCGTTATTATGCCTCTTAGAGCTAGTCCATCATTAAATCCAAATATTATTATATCGGTTGTTCTTGTTAAGCTCGCCTGTAAAATAGTTGAAATTAAATACAGAACAACTACGATTATTATGACTATGCCAGGCAGGCGTTTCCTTTGAGTATGAGGCTTGTTTATGCCTAAACTACGTTTCATGAAGGTCTGATATGTCACAAGGATTGGAATCAAAATAACAATCGGGGCGACTTGAGGAGTATCTCTCATTATCACATCGGTGATTGATGAGAGAACTAAAGCAATAGTAAAAGACAATACAATTACACGCAGCTGCTTCTTCGTAGTAGGATCCGAGGACTTCATGCTCCATCGAAGTAGCAACACCAGCCCTGTGACTGTATAACTTATATAGTAAGCGTAGAATAGCAAATCCCAGAGATTATGCTCTGCTACATTGATCCATCCAAGCGGTGTATATTGAAGATTAAAGGGTGTTTTATTCAGGCCTACAGGAAGGCCAAAAGCAAGCATGCATAAAACAGCAGGCAAATACAGCAACAATTTTTGCCACCATTTTTTGAGGAAAGTATCACGGCCGGTGATAATTAATACAAAATGAAGCATAATTGCAAAAATCGTTCCCCAGCCAAAGGACGCAACACGTCGCCATATTTCACTTGTTGCAATATCTGATGAAATCGTTGCAATTCCTAAGCCAATCGACCAAACATTAACAGATAAGGCCATAGCGAAAAAGCCCTTGCTGGCTGGCTCTTTACGATTATTAAGTAATACAAAGATCCCCATTGCCATAGAAAGAAGGCATACAGAAACATAAAGTATCAGAAAATATAGTGGATAGTTCACTGCATTACCTCCCTGCTTGTGTGGTCTACACAGCCTAATTTATACATCGGCAAAACTTTACTTATGTATTACCACGTAAAACAGTTTTCTAATACTCTTTTTGCATTTTGTTCTTTTGCTGCAGTGTATTTGAATGGCATGTACACATCATTCCATTAATGACTGTATGAACTCTTTCTTCTTTTCAATGTGGATTCCATGTCCACAATCGAAGTGGACTACCCTGCTATTTCAGTATTTCTTAACCCCTAAGCAGTAGTTTACATTATCAAAAGCCGACATCTTATATTTAGGATTAGCAGTGTTATAATCATTGAAATATTTTTTCTGTGATTAACTCTGGAGTAAGGTGCTCATATATTAAGAAGCCATATTCTGAAAGCAGTTTTTCTATATAATTGTAAGAGCAGCTTGCAAGCATATTTTCTTTAGCGCCACCTTACCAGCCATCATGCTGCTCGCCACATTTTCATAGTCATCATTAAGTAATTGTCTTGCATAGATGTCGTCATATATTTTGATATCATTGCTTAGGCTATGGTAGGCTAGGGCGAATGCACTTACTATAGCAGTCATACTTTTTTTGGTAATGTAATGATATGATTTTCATCTTTATTGAGTCTGCTAATCAAGAAATTTTGGGGGAAGTGTTCGATATCCCATAGCCTCAATAGCATGTTCAATCGATTGCTTTCCATCCAAAATCATTAGTTTAGAGGTGCCATGTGCAAGTAACTTACCATTCATATCTTTAACACTTGCTTGCGCTAAACATATGCTGCGCCCAATTTTTATCGATTTCCCCTCAGAAATTATCTTACCTTCACGAATCATAGAAAGATTATTAACTGATAAATCGATAGAAGTAAATCCAACGTTCTCATCCAGCTCACAGTATGCGGACCAATAAGCAGCAGTATCGATAATTGAAGAATATACTCCGCCGTGAATTACTCCAAAAGGATTGACATGCTTTCTTTGCAAGTCTATCTCTACTTTTGAATAGCTCACCCCTAATTCAAGGACCTTCATACCTAAGAGTTCAAAATATGGACCGCTATTTATCATTTTTAAAAGCGAAGTAATGTGTTCCGGGTTTAGTTGTTTCATTGAATATCTCCACATTTTGTAGTTCACGGTAAAATACGGTCATCACAAGTTTCCCACAATTTGCCTACATTTTACCACATAAATTTTCTATTAACAATGACCTTCCGAGCCTTTCTGTTTCTTCCTCTAAATCTTAATTTTGAGAATCTTTATCACCTTTTTTTGATCATCGAGTCGAATCAAGAAGTCTCCATATTGCACTTTCTCTTGACCATCCTTTCTATAAAAAACAAAATGTGTAGAAAGGAGATTTCCTTCAAAAAATCTGGCATCATAAACATTTAGTCCTAAAAGCTCTAGCTCTCCCTCTTCTAAAAGTATACCTTCTTCAATCCCACGTCGAATCATCTGTGATGTGTTAATTCTATATCTGTCTATTCCTTTGATAATATCTGGGTTCAGCTTGATTTCTATGCTGTGGTCATGCACGCCTGATAGGGTTCTATCCGCTGTCAAAACATCTGAGTTTTCTTCAAAATCTAGAAGATTATTATTCTTTAGAACTTGAAAGAATAATGTACCTACGTCATAACACCTTACTCTGATAGGAAAAACATCCTCAGCAACAAGAATTCGCTCTTTAAGCTGTACTATACTCTCTGCAAACAGTTCTTCGGAAAGCTGGTTAAGTGCATTAAATTCAACATATTGCGCAGCACCTTCGATCTCTTCTACTGAGGCTTCATAGCGAAACTCATAGGGATATTTTTTTCGTCTAAAGGCTCTATAAGACAAAAACTCTAAATAGGCTTCATGACAAAAATTCTCCAGCAGCAACAATAGGGTTCTATTTTCTTCGTATTTCAAGCTCAAGTTAACTTCATCATATTGATATTCACAAAGAGCTTCCAATTCCTTAGGAAACCTAGATTCTCCCCTTATATTCTGAAAAGCATGAAACATTTCATGAATGATTTTTGTGGCCAAAATTATTGGATCCATAGGTTCCATTACATGCCATATAGCGATATGCTGCCCCTCATAAAATACTGATGTATTTGCCACAAACTCCTTGGGTTTATCAATATAACTCCCATTGTAGAAACATTTATAGTCATCATAGAGAGCAAACTTAAAAGGCTGAAATCCACGCCATAAGTCATCAAAACATACTCGGTCAATGTTTTCCTTTACTTCGAAATATAAGCAATCCAAATCCAAATTTATCCCCCCTAATAGTACTTTCTTAGTTGCATAGTACACATACATGTAAACTGCTTAATGTATATGCATTTTTCTTCAGAATATCTTAATCTTTTCTTAAGATAGCCCCTTCCACTACTTTTCAGCTACAACCAACATTTCGAAATCCTCTATGGTTAGCTGATCTTCCCTGGAGAAGGCCCCGAGCTTAGCCCCAAATATATCGATTTTATTAAACCCTAAGGATTTCAAGAGCCAGCTTATCTCGCTTGGCATATAATATCTTTCATTGCACTCCAGCTTATGTTCATTTCCGTCATCATCGGTAAAGGTAGTGATGTTATAATCCCTCAAGGTCATCAAATCAAAACCATCGCTTTTATAATGTGCACCTTCTTCAATCGCGCCTGTTTCATGAAAATCATCAATAGAATGAAATAGGGGGAACAGACCATTAAGAGTAGTAAATATAAATTTGGCCGAGTTCTTCAAGGATTTAGTGACATTTTTCAATATCTCAAAATTCATCTCATCGGTTTCCATTAATGGAAATCCACCTTCACAAAGCATAATAGCCGCATCAAACTGGTTTTCAAAGGGCAGATCCCTGGCATCATGCTTCAAAAAATCAATCTTCAGGTTCTCCCTCTCGGCTTTCTCTCTTGCCTTTTTCAACTGAGCTTCGGATAGATCAACTCCTGTGATATTGTAACCTCTTTTGGTAAGCTCTATGGTATGTCTACCGGTTCCGCAGCCAATATCAACAATATTTAAGGATTTATCAAAATTAAGCTCTTTCTCGATATAGTCGCATTCACCTATAGTTCCTTTTGTGAAAGACTCTTTGTCATACTGCTCTCCATAATTTTCGAATAATTTCTCATACCACTGTTTCATTATTCAACAGCTCCCATTCGTTTTTACAAGTTAATCTTCAAAATCTTTATGGTCAATTCCACCATCATATTCGCTTTAGATTTCTATTCCATCGTCTTTAATTATCTAAACGCCATCAGGTTAATATTCTATATCCATTGGCTTCACGGCACGGAAGCTCAAATAATTCTGTCCGTCTATTTTCCTTTTGGCATATACACCACCATGATACACAATGATGTAAGCCTTGCGCTCATCTTGAACGGGGATATCTGAAGTCCAATAGTATATGACCTTTGAATGAACGTCCCACAGAGGGGATTCTTTGTCCGGCGTACGTTCATAAGCGGCTTTTCCCTCTGAAGGATTCCATACCCCGCCCGCATTTTGCCCATGGTGCATCATAGAACGGACTGCTTCATCCACCGTAGGCAATCGCCAGATATTTTGCTCTTCCTTCATAATCACAGTTCCATCTTCCGATAGATATTTGCAAATTGTCTGCGCCTCATCCCATGATATGCCCTGGTCGGGCCAACCGGGTCCTCTTGGTGCCCAGGTCAATATTAAACCATTGCCTTGTACAGTTCTCATTCCAAAATCATTATCGTTGAACCTTTTTGAAACCTTTATCCCTTGTGGTATTGAAACAACCAGAATAATTATCAGAGGCAGGCCAATAAGCAGTCTATAAGCCCATTTCTTTGGCCTTGGCTCCCCAAAGTAATAGACTAAACCAAGAGCGATTATTGGAATTACAACCATTAATCCTATAACACTGAAGGTAGCTCCGGAAAAAAACCAATAACTGAACGCAGCCGCAATAAAATGCAATGCCAGTCCTATTTTCTTCCACCTCAGAATAATGACAGCCAGGGACACAAAGATTATCGCGAAGAGCAAATACTGAAAGAACAACATGAACAGGTTCTCCCATATTGAAGTGGAATACCATCCTTCATGGAAGTTCTCAATTGCTCCCCAATAAGCCCAAACGCTTGAGAATATAGTTGTGATGGAAACAGCTATCCATCCGATGATCGATTTTTTATCCTTTTTCAAAACTCCACCTATATTTTATTTATAATGTAATTTTATACCTATTACATTATTTATTCAATACATTATAATTAAAGGCTTTTGCAATGTAACATTAATCAAACTTAGCTGCACAATATATAGTGACATGCTTTCATCCATACCCGCAATTCGCTTTCATTGGTTTCGGTGAAAGCTCCCTTTGTCTTGCCATAAAATAATCCTCCTAGATTAAAGTTTATTTTAACATTAATCTAAGAGGATTTCTTTACTCGCTTACACAGAATAATTTACAGACTCATTTATTGTGCAACAGCCCCTTTAATCACCGTATCTCTTCCCTCTCCTGCTAAGCCTTTTCAATTGGTAACCATATCTCGCAATAACTCTCTAAAATATCCTCTTTACAAGGAGGAGCGTACATTTCAATATTATAGTTTCCACCAAGTTTATAGTCCTTACAGTTTGGCAGCCATTCCTTCCACATCTTAGTATTGGTATCCTGCAAATTTTTCATCTTGCAAGGAAATACAGCCCATGTCCCGGCAGGAAGTGTTCTGGTCTCATATCCATCCGGAATATCCTTCCAAGGCAAATAATTATCTGCTATCAGATAATCAAAATTCGAACCATC
>JAAYBT010000196.1 GCA_012730015.1 Clostridiaceae bacterium | reverse complement strand
CGACTGATGATATAATTTATTCATGTGCCTTCTGAGAATGACAAAGAAAGGAAGAATTATGGGTTCAGATGTGGAGCCGGGAGCTCTATATAGAAATGAATACTTAATCGAATATAGCGATGTTGATTTTACAAAGGAGTTAAAGCTGAGCACGCTCTTTATGCATTTTCAGGACACTGCAGGCCAGGCGGCTGAGAGATTGGGTGGCGGTGTGGATATATTGACGCAAAGGTATTCTGTTGCCTGGGTATTGCTGAAGATTAGAGTTGAGATTGACAGAAGCCCTTTAATTAACGAAGCTGTTACGATTGAGACCTGGCCTCATCCGCAGGGCAGGCTTGAATTCAACAGGGACTACAGAGTCAGGGATGCTAAGGGCAACATTATTATCAGAGGGACCTCTGTTTGGGCTCTTATCGACACGAAAACCAGAGAATTAAGGAGAAGCAGCCTGATTGATTTGAATTACCCGCCTTTTATTGAGGAGCATGCCCTGGACTATAAGTTTGTGAAGCTAAAGCCCTTCGGTCAGCCGGAGGTGGTATACAGAAAAGTAATTGGATACAGTGATGTCGATTTCAACGGGCATATTAATAATACCAGGTATATTGATTACATAATGGACTGTTTTCCTGTGGACGGCCACAAGCAATATCGTATTAGGGCTGTCGAGGTAAACTATATAAAAGAGACATTTCCCGGAGATACTTTGGTAATGTACAAGGATATTTCCGAACTGGATTCAAACAGGATCTACATAGAGGGAGTGAATGAGGCAGACGGAAAGCATGCTTTTAAAGCGTACATAGAGATCGCTCCAAGGGAAAGCCAATAACCTAGCAGGTGTTAAAATTTACTTTATAAATGGGAGGAAAATATGAACAAAATTGAAAACTTAACCATCAACACAATCCGCGCTCTATCGGCGGAGGGTGTACAAAAAGCAAATTCGGGTCATCCAGGCTTGCCGCTGGGGGCAGCTCCTATGGCATACACACTGTGGGCAAGGAACTTGAAGCACAATCCTACCGATCCAAACTGGGATGATAGGGACAGGTTCATATTATCAGCGGGACACGGTTCAATGCTGATTTACTCATTGCTCCATATCTTTGGTTATGGACTGACGATTGATGACCTCAAGCAGTTCAGACAGTTAGACAGCCTTACGCCGGGACATCCTGAGTACGGGCATACTAAGGGCGTGGAAGTAACCACGGGCCCTCTTGGACAGGGCTTTGCCAATGGAGTCGGAATGGCTATGGCAGAAGCATATCTGGCCAATAAGTTTAATCGTCCGGGCTATAAGGTTGTTGACCATTACACCTATGTGCTTTCCGGAGACGGATGCATGATGGAAGGCGTAGCATCGGAAGCGGCATCTCTGGCCGGAACCCTCGGCCTTGGCAAGCTTATTGTTCTGTATGATTCTAATAAGATTACCATTGAGGGTTCTACGGATATAGCCTTCCGTGAGAATGTTGCCAAGCGTTTTGAGGCTTATGGCTGGCAGACTCTAAATGTGGAGGACGGAAACAGCGTTGAGGATATAGATGCTGCCATAAAGGCCGCAAAGGCTGAAAGTGCTAAGCCTTCACTGATCGTGATTAAGACCTCGATTGGGTATGGGTGTCCGGAAAAGCAGGGCAAGGCGTCAGCTCACGGAGAGCCACTCGGAGTCGACAATATCAAGGCCATGAAGGAGAACCTGTGTTGGGGATACGAGGAAGATTTTTATGTGCCCGGCGAAGTCAGCGAGCATATTGGCAAGATTATGCAAGCAGGCAAAAAGCAGCAAGATGACTGGAATGAATTGATAAAGGCCTATGCAAAGGAATACCCGGAATTGGCGGCTGAATGGGAAGCATGGAAAAAGGCAGATTTTGCTTCCGGACTGCTGGACAATAAGGAATACTGGGACTTTGACAGCAAGGCGAATGCAACCAGATCCTCTTCCGGCGACGTGCTGAACAGGCTGGCGGCTATTGTACCGAATCTTATTGGTGGCTCGGCGGACCTGGCTCCATCCAACAAGTCAAATATGAAAGGCAGAGGAGACTTCCTGCCTGGGGATTATAGCGGATCAAACCTGCACTTTGGTGTGCGTGAGCACGCAATGGCGGCAATTGGCAATGGAATGGCGGCACACGGCAGACTGCAGCCCTATGTTTCTACCTTCTTTGTCTTCTGTGACTATATGAAGCCTTCCATGAGATTATCGGCATTAATGAAGCTGCCGGTCACATATGTGCTGACCCATGACAGTATCGGTGTCGGAGAGGACGGGCCTACTCACCAGCCGATTGAACAGCTGGCTTCTCTCCGGAGCATTCCGGGCTTTGTAGTTTTCCGCCCCTGTGATTCGAAGGAGACCGCCGCAGGCTGGTATGCGGCAATGTCGAGGAAGGAATCTCCAATTGCTCTGGTACTTACAAGACAGAATCTTCCTCAGCTTGATATGACAGGCGTTAACGCCTTGAAGGGTGCCTATACCATATTGGATTCAGGCAGGCAGCCCGAAATCATATTAATGGCATCAGGTTCAGAGGTGCAGCTGGTTTATGAGGCAGGAAAGCAGCTCTTGGAGCGTGGTGTGGCTGTACGCGTTGTCAGCATGCCCTCATGGGAGCTTTTCGAGGAGCAGGATGAAGCATATAAGGAAAGTGTATTGCCATCAGGCGTTGAGAAGCGTCTTGCAGTAGAGGCGGCATCATCCTTTGGATGGCACAAATATATAGGCTTTAAGGGCGATATCATTTCCATCGATCACTTTGGCGAATCAGCCCCGGCTAATTTGCTGTTTGATAAGTATGGATTTACTGTTGAAAATGTGCTAAACAAAGCATTGAAGCTGTTGAAATAACTACACACTTATATCAATGCTGCCGCCCTTGTGCGGAGTGACGGTCCTTTCCATAATCCTTGCATTGGTATCCCGGAAACCTTGAAGAAGGGCGTTCATTGATTGGACATCCTGATTCAAGGTTTTCTTTAGTGTCGCGATGCTGAGAGCATGTCGTATGCTACTTATATTTTGTTGCATGTAGTTATTAATTTCCATCGTAACACCTCCTTGTCTATTTTTATAATACCATGGAGCAAGCCTTTGATAAATGGGGCATAGGACCTATTTTTCCCGCACATATTAACTTGTGCATACAAGTATGCTATAATAATTATCAAAATCGCCACAATAATTTGAGGGAGGGTATAAGAATGGTAGACTTGAAAAAATACGAGTTTTGGTTTGTTACGGGAAGCCAGCATCTTTATGGACCTGAGGCGCTGGAACAGGTTGCCGGACATTCGAATATTATGGCTGAAGCGTTGGATAAGGATCCTGCCATTGCGGGTAGGGTTGTTTTCAAGCCTGTGGTTACAACTTTGGAAGAGATTCGCAGGGTATGTGAGGATGCAAATCACGATGCAAACTGCGCCGGAATCATCACCTGGATGCATACCTTTTCGCCATCGAAGATGTGGATATCAGGACTGTCCATTCTGAACAAGCCCTTGTTGCACCTGCATACACAGTTTAACCGGGATATTCCCTGGGATGGCATTGATATGGATTTTATGAATCTGAACCAGTCAGCTCACGGAGATCGCGAGCATGGCTATATCGGAGCCAGGATGCGCCTTCAGAGAAAAATAGTTGTAGGCCATTGGGAAGACAATGATGTAAGAGGCCATATTGGCGCCTGGATGCGCGCAGCAATAGGCTGTGCTGAGTCCAGATCCTTGAGGGTAGCCCGTTTCGGCGATAATATGCGTGAGGTAGCCGTAACTGAAGGTGATAAGGTTGATGCGCAGATCAAGCTGGGCTGGTCCGTTAATGGTTATGGCATTGGGGAGCTTGTTAAGCTGGTCAACCAGGTAAGTGAACAGGAGGCCAATAAGCTTTTAGAGGAGTATAAGGAGCTGTATATTATTGATGAGGATATTCTCAAGGACAGCGGCAAAATGGATTCTATTCGTGAGCAGGCAAAAATTGAGCTGGCCTTGAAGGCTTTCTTACAGGAGGGCGGATTCGGAGCATTTACAACTACCTTCGAGGATCTTCATGGGCTCAAACAGCTGCCGGGGCTTGCTGTGCAGAGAATGATGGAAGCAGGTTATGGCTTTGGTGGCGAGGGTGACTGGAAGACCTCTGCTTTACTAAGAATCATGAAGGTAATGGCTGCCGGCTTGGAAAAGGGCACTTCCTTCATGGAGGACTACACATACCACCTGGAGAATGGCAGGGAAATGATATTGGGTGCCCATATGCTGGAGGTATGTCCGTCTATTGCCGCAAACAGGCCAAAAATTGATGTACATCCACTGGGCATAGGAAATAGAGAGGATCCTGCCCGCATGGTTTTCGATGGAAATGTTGGAGCAGCTGTTGCGGCCTCACTCATTGATATGGGGGATCGATTCCGTTTGATTGTTAACGAAGTCGAAGCAGTTAAACAGCCTCATGCAATGCCAAAGCTACCGGTAGCAAGAACACTGTGGAAGCCATTGCCATCATTAAAAGAGGCTGCACAGGCCTGGATACTTGCAGGCGGCGCACACCATACATCCTTCTCCTTTGATCTGACAATGGAGCACATGGAGGATTGGGCGGAAATGATGAACATCGAATACCTTCCAATCGACGCGAATACTAATATTCATTCATTTAAGAACGAGCTTCGCTGGAACGATTTAGTCTGGCGCCTGAGATAAGATATTTCCCGCTTGGCATTTTGCGATGCTGCATGCTTTAAGTCCCGCGGCACAGTATATTGCTGGTATGTATGATAGTTGTCGCCATATATTGTGTCTTAAATTAAATTAAGGTTACATCGCATAGGCCTTCATTTATTGTTTGCTATGATAAGGTCTACTATGGTAGAGTATACCCATAGCAAACAATAGATTTGGGAGGAATGGGATGAACAAAAGGATACTACGCTCAGTAGTTGTGAGCTTTATTTTGCTTACTGTTTTCACCGGTACGTTTTTGCTGTCAGCATGCAGTCGCGCAAGGGGCACGAAGGACAATGGCGTTTTAGAGGCGGGCGGTCGGCCCACGCTTAATGTGGTGACGTCATTTTACCCTGTGTATATTGCTACTATTAATGTAACAAGGAATGTCCCTTCAGTTTCTGTAAAAAACATGACTGAGCCCCAGACAGGGTGCTTGCATGACTATGCGCTGAAACCGGACGACCTGAAAACGCTTGAGAAAGCTGATATCTTTATCATCAATGGCGCAGGTATGGAATCCTTTTTGGATGATGTAGTCAAACAGCAGGATGATTTGAAGATAATTGAGGCCAGTGAGAACATCCCACTTCTAAGCGATGACAGCGGGGAAGAAAACCCCCATGTATGGGTTAGTGTTACAAATTGTATAGCATATGTGAATAATATTGCGGAGCAATTGGCCGCGGTTGATAAAGGCAATGAAAGTCTCTATAGGGCAAATGCCCAGGCTTATGTAAAGAAGCTTGTGGCTCTTAAAGATGAGATGCACGATGCAATAGATCCTCTGGTAAGCAGAGACATTATTACATTTCATGAGGCATTCCCCTATTTTGCACAGGAATTTAGCCTGAATATTGCTTCAGTTATTGAGCGGGAGCCCGGATCGGAGCCGACGCCCAGGGATCTGGAGGAAATTATTGAGACCGTCAGGGATACTAACATCAATGCATTGTTTGCAGAACCACAATACTCTTCCAAGGCTGCCGAAATGATTGCCAGAGAGACCGGCGCGAAAATATATACCTTGGATCCTATTGTAACAGGTGAATCCGGTACAGACGCATATGATGCATATATTGAAGCAATGCGGAGAAATAAGGAAGCTTTATCAAATGCTCTTAAGGCCTCCGCCTCTATAAGTGGGGATAAATAAATTCTCACTTCAGTGGTGGGTTCAAT
>JAAYBT010000195.1 GCA_012730015.1 Clostridiaceae bacterium | reverse complement strand
GAGCTTTATCCTATAAGCTTGGCAAAGTCTTTACTATTGTATTCTGGGTTGCTTTTGGCGTAGCCTTTGTTTCCTTACCAATAGTTGCTGCGAATAGCAAACTTAACTTTATAATTATAGCCATAGACCTATTCTTCTGCTTTGAAGCTTCAAATGGGATCTTGTTGGCTTCGATCAACTTCATCCTATTGGCACTGATTTTTAGCTCCTTGACTTACCTACTTTCACGGCGTCAGCCCCAGGTTGACTAGGACCAGCTGACACTTATAGGGAAGTTAATATTAAACGCGCAGCAGGATAAATGAATAATATTTTACGCAAAGATAGTGGTCTTTGCACAGGCAGAAAATGGTTTAATCGGAGGCAGCGGGTCAGCTCCCCTGCTTCCAAAGGCCATTCCTATTAGCCTTCACAGAGAGCAGTCATCCGCATCAACCAATATCTGCATGTGCTACAATTACTTTCTGTTTATTCTTTACAATGCCCTTGAATAAACAACAATGTCGTCGCGCTTTTCCCACCCAATCGATTCCCAGAATTTATTTCCAAGTTCATTGTCAGTGAAAACAAAAATATGGCACTTGTCAATCCCGGCATCATGCAAATTACGCAGGCTTTCTTCTACCAAGATGCGCCCGATTCCCCTGCCCCTTTGTTCCGGAGCCACTGCTGTATGATAGATATATCCGCGCCTTCCATCCTGCCCGCACAAAATCGTACCAACAATCCTGTTATCTTCTTTATAGCAAAAGCTCAGGCCGGGGTTTTTCAGAAGAAATCTTCTAATGCGTTCTTCCGAGTCAGCCTTGCTGATTCCTATTCCTGGTATACTGCTCCAAAGGCTGATTAATTCATTATAGTCATTCGGATGGATTTCTTCCATACCCGTTTCCTTACTCATCATGGCTCGAGTCCAGTCGGCACAAAAAACAGTGACCGCCTTTCCTCCTAAATATACTCTGTCACCAGCCAGAGAAACCGTGAGAGCTCCACCTCTTCTCGATGCCTGATAAGCAGTCATTGATTGCTTCCCAAGCTTTTTCCCCCAATATGGGCCCAGGCAGCAGTGGCTTGATCCGGTTACGGGATCTTCATCGATTCCTGCGCCCGGAACAAAGAATCGGGAAATAAAATCAAATGCAGGATCATCCGAACGGCTGGTTACAATGACACCACGGGTATCTACTTTTTTAAGGGACAGGTGATCCGGCATTAAATTTCGTACAAGGTCCTCGTTTTCTACCTCAACAATGTAATCCATACGATTGCGTCCGGTATATATAAAGGGCACACCCAAGGCTTTTTTTAAATCCTCCGGCGCATCCACCCGAGACTCCACCTCCGCTGGGAAATCGAGCAGGATACAATCACCGTTCTTTTTGGCCGAAAGTCTTCCGCTCTTAGTATGGAACACAGCCTCCCGGTCTTGTTCCAGTTCACCGGTCTCCCACAGAATATGTGCACTTGCAAGTGTTGCATGCCCACACAGATCGATCTCAACCTCCGGTGTAAACCACCTCAGATTATAACCGCCTCCTTGCTTTAACAAAAATGCCGTCTCCGCTAAATTCATCTCCGACGCAATGTTTTGCATCCACTTGTCATCAGCTGCCTCCTTCAGGATGCAGACCCCCGCCGGATTCCCGCAGAATGGCCTATCCGTAAACGCATCAACCTGATAAATCTTCATAGCCTTCATAGCCTTCGCAGCCCTCCTTATTAGCTCCGCCCTGCTGTATACTCTATCCTCTATATTCAATGAGCGCCTGCGTAAATTGTACGCCAAACCGCGTTTTTGCAAAGCAAAATGCGCTGCGGGTGCTTTAGCCTTTCTTACGCATTTGTGTATATCGCGCCGCTGGCATTTGATAAATTAATTTCTGCCCAATAGCACGTTTCCCAGCTCCTCTACCGATTTTACAACCAATGTAGCCCCAGCCTCGTCAAGCTCCTCATAGCTACCATAACCGTATAGCACACCAATGCTGTCGATGCCCGCTTCCTTCGCCCCAATAATGTCATGCCTCCGGTCGCCAATCATGATGACCTTGCTTAAGTGCGCAATATCTGCTTTGTCTAAAGCATAGCTAATAACTTCTCCCTTATCGACCCTGGTGCCATCAAGCTCACTGCCACATACCAGGTCAAAATACCGCATCATGTCGAAATGCTCCAGTATCCTGTCTGCAAATACCTTCGGCTTAGAGGTGGCGACAATCATACGCCTTCCGATCCTCGACAAGCAATCGAGTAAGCCTCCTATTCCCTGATATGGCTCATTTTCAAAGATACCTATATCCCTAAAATATTCCCTGTACTTCTCTACACCTATTTGCGCCTGCTCCTCGGTGAAACCATAATACTTCATAAAGGACTGCGTCAGCGGCGGCCCGATAAATCTGTAATGCTCCTTGAGGCTCTCGGTATGTATACCAAAGTAGTCAAGCGCAAACTTTACAGACTTTGTAATACCGACTCCCGGATCGGTCAAGGTACCGTCCAAATCAAACATAAGCACTTCTTTATGCTTCATCCTAATGCCACTTTGCATGTCCGCTCACATTTCCCTTTTCATCTTTTTTCACTTTCATATAACCATTCTACCTTAGCAGCTTGCATCATACAAATATAACTTCGGTATCTGGGGTGAGCCATTCAAAAATATTAAAGAAGGTATGCCGGAATATATGTCTTTGCTGATCACAATGGCTGTTATCGGTCAATTCCCGGGAAATACATTAATGATTAGCTCATTCATCTTCCTCTCATTATCCCTAATCTGGCCGCTAATACTTGATTTCAAGCCCTCCAGCTTGCCAATAACACTATTGATTTTCCCGTGGAGACTTCTTATCTGCTCTTGATTACCCCGAATCTGATCACGAACCCTCATGTCCGTAAATATGTTGTCAAACCAGAAGTCAATCGCCCTTGTGCTGGAATCAATCTGTGACGGGAAAAAATCAGCGGACAAATTGATATCCTTAAGCTCCTTCTGCAAATCTCTTATTTGCGAGCTGAGTGCATCAAAATATGATTGCGCACTATCAATATGGTCGTACTTTGCTAAGTGGCCTATTATCCCACTTTTAAACCACATATCATAGGTTGCCCAGTTCTCAGCGCTATCGAGCGACTCTTTTGCCCTGCGCGCAGTGTCGAGTGCTTTCGTTGCGGCTCGCAAGGCTTCTTGGGTCTCTGTAAGCTGTTTAAGAAGATAATCCTGGTGAGCCTCCAGCTTCCTGTACTCCTCAGATGCTTCACCAGTAATCCGGGACTTAATGAGCTCTTCACGCCTTTGCAGTTCATCCTCAAAAGTTCGCTTATCCCGCGTCAGGTCAGCAATGCGATTGCTTAGCTCACCCCGTTCTTTTTTCAACTCCTCCATCCTGTGAACGGCTGCATCATATTCCATCTTTGCCTGAAGCATTTCCTGAGTCTCCTTATCGACCCTGTCCTCATATTTGCCGACTAGCTTCAATATTGTTGTCGACAGGGAGTCCTTTTGTATCTTCTCCACATCCAATGATTCTGCTTCATATTTTTTCAATAAGGAGACGACTTGGTCATCAGCCTCATTAATCAACCCTTTTAGCTTTTGAAGGCGTTCCTGCAGCACAGGCAGGCCTGCCAATTTGTTTTTTAGCTCAAGCAAACTCTTTTTATCCATAGATACCTCTCCCAGAATATAAAAATTGAATACCTATATCATACGGTATTCAATCCCTGTTTGTCTCTATTTATACTATTTTTTTCAAGCCTATATGAGCTCCTCCAAAATCTTGCCCGAAGCCTTCCTCATTTCAAGCCCCGCATCATTCAATGTTTTTGTTATCTTCTCATACTCAACAGGCCTTCTAATCGTCATTTTTGTTGTCTTTGCAAGGTCATCGTTGGTCATGACAAAATATCGTATGATTTTATACTGAGGAAGAGACTTGTTTATTTCTTTTATAGCCGCACCAAAGCGCAATGCCAGCTCACTTTCGGAAAACATTCCCGCTCCTTTGAGAGAACCGTCCCCTTTC
>JAAYBT010000022.1 GCA_012730015.1 Clostridiaceae bacterium | reverse complement strand
GAATGGTAACAGGATACTGGTAAATCCAACGTTTGCGGATGGAGTCGGAAGACTGGGATTCAACCTGACCGGCACCGGAATATCGAGCCTTGCAGCTTCGGGAGCGGCACTTAGCCTAAACAGTCCGATTTTGAATCTGAACCTGAGTCCTGCCGCGATAGCGGAGCTTGCTGCAAAGAACTACAAGAAAATAAGCTTTGTTTTTGAAATTGCTGATGGTAATATTTCGGTTTCAATCATTGCAGATGGGAAAAGACTGGATAATCTAGGCGGAAATATTTCAGCTGTGGTGCCAGTGCCCAATGGGGGCAGTGGAACGGTCGCTGCGGCCATTGATAAGGACGGGGCCATGGACATTCTGAAGCTGTCATCCTTTAAAAATGGCTTGATTACTATTCCTCTTACGGGTTCAACTGTTTTTGCGGTGATAAATAATGCCATGGATTTCAACGACACTGAGGGACATTGGGCGGCAGAGTATATTGACTTTGTTACGGCGAGAAACCTTTTCCAGGGCACGGGCGAAAACCGGTTCAGTCCACAAGCAGGGATGACAAGAGGTATGATTGTTACAGTCCTGGGCAGGCTTAGCGGAGCTATTCCTGAGGAATATGAAGGAGCAAGCTTCTCTGATGTCAGCAAAAACTCATATTATGCCGGATATGTGGAATGGGCGGCCAGGAACGGGATCGTTCAAGGGGTTGGACAGGGACGATTCTCCGCTGATCAGGATGTAACCCGTGAACAGTTGGCAGTGATACTTTATAACTATATTCGGTACATGGGATTCGAAATAGACCAGGAGGCGGTTGATGCCGCAGACTTTGCTGACGGTGATGAAATCAGCGGTTATGCAAGAGATGGCGTAGCTGCAATGCAAAGGGCTGGTATCATAAACGGAAAGGGTGGCAACCGTTTTGATCCAAAGGGTAAGGCAAGCAGGGCAGAGGTAGCTGCAATGCTGGAGAGGCTTATATCAAAGGCTTTTGCGATGTAACATCGCAAAATGCCTATTGAGTATTGTATGGTGACAGGGCACACTATAGATAATTTGCACTGTCGGTATCCCTGCTTTGAACCTTAACTGCCATATGATATTATGAATGTAGGTAAACACTTGAGATGGGGGAAAGCATATGAGGTATGAGTATGTACCAAACATATGGCCGCTGATTTTATCTGCAATTGTTACTCTGTTCCTTGGAACATATGCATTTTACGCAAGAAGAAAGGCCAAAGGGGCAATCAGCTTCATACTGAGCATGTTAGTCTTGAGCATCTGGTCTGTGGCGAATGCACTTGAAATGTGCGGTGCTGACTTGCCAACCAAGGTATTTTGGGCGAATATGCAGTATGTTGCCTATTGTTATTCCCCTATCACCCTATTTGTTTTGTGTGCAGAATTTTCGGGAATAGACAACCGGCAGGATGAAAAGAAAAGAATCCTTTGGCTTGCCATTTTGCCGACTATCATCCTTCTGTTTGTGTGGACGAATCACCTTCATGGCCTTGTCAGGTATGATGTACATTTGGATTATAGCGGGGCATTCCCCATCATTGCTAAAAAGTATGGCCCTGTATTCTTTGTTCATAGCCTGTATTCGTACTTCCTAAATTTCTCAGCATTTGCGCTTCTGATAAGGGCTGTTTTTTTCAAGCGTACTGTTTTTAGGAAGCAAGTGCTATCATTGCTATTTGGGTTGAGTCTGATACTTGTGCCCAATGTGGTCTATGTTCTGCGCATTATACCATCCTATCGTTTCGATATTACACCGGTCTTTTTTGGCCCTGCAGGCCTTATCACCGCATTAGGGATCTTTCGATACAGGCTCTTTGATGCAGTGCCGATAGCATGGGCAGCTGTTGTTAAGAACATGGATTCAGGTTTACTGGTACTGG
>JAAYBT010000194.1 GCA_012730015.1 Clostridiaceae bacterium | reverse complement strand
GAATAGAAATATGTTTTATTGTCTATACAGTCTTTAATGAAGCTGTGTATATCGATATTGCCAAATTTCATTATCTCCTTCTTAAATGTCTGGATATAAAGGAGCGGATTTGCATCAAACCAATTAGGATAAAAAGTCATTGGTGTGGCGAAGCTATTCCCACTGACAAGTTGAATATAATTACTGTAATACCAAGGTAAGCTTTCTTTGTCATTTAATATTATGCTTAAAGCATATGCTATATGTTGAAATCCAACGATGGGTGATTCTGCCATAGGCAGCTTAACAATACTCATTTTACTCACCTCTCTTGATAGCTAACTCTTTTATCCAGCATACTTACTCAGCAATTGAACAATTCTATTAACTGTGCATACATTATCGATTATCAGGTCATCATCCGAAATGGCTATTTCATATTCATCCTCAAGCTTGACGATTAATTCAATTGATGTTATGGAATTGAGGCCAAAATTCCTCAAATCGGTGTCATTGTCTATTTCCGAACTAGAATCCCAGTCAATAGATAAATCTGATAATAGTTCCTTTACGGATACTTGATCAATACTCATTTAAACCCCCTCCAATCAAACTCTCCAGCCTATCTACATAATAGTTAACCCTTTCGACCTCACTTGCAGAAACAAGAGCAAACAGCCTACCGGAATAAAACCCTTTTCCATCTGAAAAGCCGCCTGCAAAAGTTCCTGAGGTATATATTACTACACCCTCTTTCTTTTCATTGTCATAGTCCAAGCCTTCCTTCTCAAGCATTTCCAATAGTCGCCCATAGCTCAGGGGTGATTTTGTTGACACTCTGAAATAGCGAGTGGCTATTTTGTTTCCTTCCATTATCCTCGACAGGAAAGATATATAAGTAGATAAGGTAAATCTTCCGTTTATTTCGATAATAGGTATAATAACATCGTCCGTAGTAATAATGGAATCAATCCCGGCAACCCCTCTGTAGCCGATATTGTACAAGTAACCTCCAATCTGTTCTCCGTATTTTCTTATTGCATTGATTTCCCCATCCGTCAACTCAGGGGGAATCCTGGATCCTATATACACAGTGTCCTTTAGCTCCTG
Organism: Clostridiaceae bacterium; assembly: GCA_012730015.1. Lineage (GTDB taxonomy): Bacteria > Bacillota > Clostridia > Acetivibrionales > DTU013 > JAAYBT01. The sequence goes on along the minus strand of JAAYBT010000194.1, from coordinate 1,298 downwards.
CTGCTTTATGGAGAAGACATTTGTAGAACCGTCCCCGGCAATATATATCTGATAATTAATGTCTGCTTTTTTCTCATACCAGCCTTCCACCAACCATTTTGCCTCGGCATTCTTTCTTGCAAACCTGCCGATTATCCGCAAAGTCGATTCAAGCCTGCCTTCATTCTCAAGCACATAAAGTCCCTTGCCTGATGCACCAAAGGGTTCCTTAACAATTATCTTAGAAAATCCCAGACTCCCTGTAAGCCTGTGAAATTCCTGTCTTATTTCTTCGATCGAGCCGCAGACCTTTCCTTCGCAGACCGGAAGGCCAAGCTCTTCTGCAATAAAGCGATTAAATATCTTGTCGTTAATCATGGCATTTATCTTCGGTGAAGAACCTATCATAGGAATATTGAATCTTATGGATATCTCTTCTTCAAGCCGAGTTACGGCATATGGAGCAAAGCAAACGTCATCATTACTTCTGGCTATTTCCTTCAAATGCGCCAAAAGCTTATCATCTTTTAGTAGTAGCTCCGAAATTGGAGTAGCCTGATCCGGGTTTTCAGGAACTACAATATTCGGTATATCGAAGCCTATCTTCTCGAGCTTATCCAAATATTCCACAGCCGGTTTTTCCCTGAGGATTAGTATGTCTTGCTTTCTACAAAGCAGAATATTCATCTCTTCGACCCTATTTACAATGGCGTCCTCAAGCGGGTCACTTATTCCTGCATTTATCCTGTTCCAATATTTCTCTGCTCCAATGTTGCAAAGCCAAATAATAATGCCCTTGTTTCTCTGGCTTGTTATTAAATCCAGTAAGTTGAACGTATTATCCATATTTCTACTATCTCCCGTCTATCTTTTTTCTCTGAATTCAAACAGTCAATTCCCTGAGATAATTTGCAAATTCGTTATATACAGCCCTCTGCGATTCAAATAGGGCAATCCCTTTCTCCTGAATATCCAAAAGGGATCTTCTTCTCTTAGAAATTCCCACTCTCAAGATAGATAGTCCAAGCTTCTCCCAGGAAGAGGTATGATCTTTTATGCTTTCAGTAAGCTTGCAATAATTTTGTCCGTGGTCTATACTGCTTTCATTTATAATATCAATCATATACCGATTAATGTAGTTAACGCTTTTTATCTTGATACTATAATTAATGTCCTTACACACAGTAGTTAATAAATTGTCATCTAATGATTCCAGCCTATGTATGTCGGCAACAAAGCATCTAATTGCCGCTAAGCCCTCTGCGTATTCATCTTCTTCAGATCCCCTCAGGAAGCTGTCGAATTCTTTGTGGGCTATT